>SMXC01000353.1 GCA_004356825.1 Caldithrix sp. | reverse complement strand
GGAATCTGTTCGTTTAATCTTTGCTCAATACCAATTCCTTCGACAGCTGCCGGCGGAGTACTGGAATCGAGCGTCTGTGCGCTTAGATCAAATATAAACAAAGAGCAAAGAGCGAAGAGCGCAAACAATAATACTTTTTTCATCAATGCGCTCCTCGCTTTTCGCTCATCGTTTTTCGTTCTTCAAAGTCCGCACGAACCGGAAACCCTCTCTGTAACATCAACTTCATCGCTTCATCCACCGGAATTCGTACCACGCCTGCCTCTTTCTGAATCCAGCCGTAAGTGTTTACTAGAGAGTCTTCGATGACTTTAAATTGGATTAATTCCAATTCCGGGTCAACCTGCAAACGCGGTCCCGCGGGCGGTTGCTGCAACTCAGCCAAAGGAGAAACCGGTTTAGACGATTTACCCTGCCAGTTTTCCAGAAAATTGAAAAAGCCGATGATGATTAAAAACGAAAATCCGATCACGGCAAAAAGTCCAATACCGCTCCAGAAAATACCGCGAAATTGCACGTCGCTTTCTTCATAATTTTTTTGTTTCTTCTGTTCGGCCATTTTCTAGTTTCGACTAATTATGAATTTCAAAATTTGAGTTTCCTTGTTGAATGGGCTATTCCTGAATCATTTCAGCAAACTTTAATGGTGTTTAATTGCAAATGCCGCTTCAACCCTGGGATCGTTGAGGGGCAGTAAAGCCCTGCTTTTAAGCTGCCGGACAAAGGCGGAAACCCACAACCCACCAATCCCAATCGGCGCGGCAATATCCAGCCAGTGAACACTAAATCCTTCCGGGTGAAAATTGGGTGCGATAATCCAGAACAATTCAATCAGCCGCATAAACATTATCGCGATCGCGACTTTGGAAAGGGTCTGAATATTTCTTTTCGTGCGCCGCGACAGCAAAACCATAAATGGCAGCGCGAAGTGGAAGACCACAATGAAAAGCGCCAGCCACTGCCAGCCACCGTTTAATCGAAGTATATACCAGGGGATTTCTTCCGGCAAATTCCCCGACCAGATAATCAGAAACTGGGAGAGCGAAACGTAAACCCAAAGCGACACAAACGCCAGCATCAAATTGCCCAGATCGTGAAAATGCTGCTTTTGCAGGACGTCAGACAAAGGTTTAACATTCGAGAGTCTGCCGATTACAATTACCGCAAACGCCAACGTCAGCAGCACTTGTCCAATCACAAAAATAAATCCAAAAATTGTCGAAAACCAGTGCGGGTCGAGAGACATCACCCAGTCGATCGAGGCAAAAGTCATGGTCAGGACGTAGACCAAAATCGCCGGGCCGCTGATCTTCTGAATGCGTTCCGTGAAGGATGTATCCTCAGATTTATCCTGTGCAAGCGACCATTTGTTTATTAAAAAAATGAAAATAAACCAAATCAGAAAATATCCCGCTGAACGAATCCAGAAAAAACCTACGTTTAAATAGGAACTTTTGTGCTGAAGAATCGGATCCGCGGCAACTACTTCAGGACGTGCCCAGACATACAGCTCCTTCATGCCGAAAAACAGAGGTAGAAAAAGCAAAGCCAGCAGAGGTAGTGTTCGGGTCGCCGCCTCCAGCAGCCGTTGAATGGCGAAGCCCCAGCCGCCGCCCACTAAATGGTGCAGAGACATGAGTGCTAAACTACCGAGCGCCAGTCCAATCCAGAAAATATATCCCAGTAAATAGGACTGGAAAAACTGCGCCGGGTTTGTGTAAGCGCCAAACCCGCAAACGACCAGCGCCACCACACCGACCACCAGCGTTTGTCTCTGAATTTTATTCAATTGAGGTTTTATCGATTCGAAATCATTCATTGTATTATTACTTCTAACTTTTGCACTTTTTTGCAAAAAAATAGCTGAATGACGCAAAGTAAATGACCATACCCGTCATTAAGTCATCAAGCCATCTGCCTTCGGCGTCATTTTAGACAGCAGAAAAATTCACCTCTGTCAATGACAGCGAAGCGTTAATGACCGCTGATAATAGCACCCTGGTATTGGATCACGACAAAGCAGGTCATTTAACAATTATGGCTCCGCCTCATTATTGTTTCATCAATTCCTTTTGAATATTCTCCGCTACGTCTTCAACAGGCATATTTTGGCTGCGTTGCAAAACCCGAATATAGGCCGCGATTGCCCACCTGTCCCGGGGTGAAACTCGGTCTGCGTAATCGTACATGGCGCCCAGGCCGCTGGTCATCACATCGAAGAAGTGTCCCACGGGGACGCCTCGCAAACGCTCGATATGAAACGAAGGCGGCGGCCGAAACCCCCGCTGAACGATCATGCCGTTCCCGGAGCCGGTTCCATCATGGCAAGGCGTGCAAAAAATATTGTAGCGTTCCCTCCCTCTTTTTAAAACATCTTCAGTTATCGGAAATGGAAACGTAGCGACCAGTTCTCCATCGACCTTGCCTGTATAAAAATGCTTATCCAGTTTTAGATGACCTCGTGCCACCGTGCCTTTAATCGACGGCCGCGATGCCCGGCCGTCGCTGAAAAAGGCATTTGCCTCTAATGCCTCGAATCTGGGTTGATCGTGCATGTCTTGTCTGCATTGGGTTGCTCCTAAAGACACTATCAGCATTAAACCTAATAATCCCTTGTCTCTACACCTCAGGAAAGAGGAGAGAAGATAGAGGATAGAGGATGGAAATTTTATATTCAGTAAATGACTCAAGTTTCTCTCACTTTATCGCAGGGGTACAAAATTTATCAGCTCGTTGAATCATTCTGTTCAACATGCCACCGATTTGCTGCCAAGTGTCATTTAATTCACGATATTTATTTGAATCAATATAATCACAAGTGACCGCATGATCTAACCAAGCTTGTATTTCCATTGCTTCGCCCAAGGCTTCATTAACTTTATTGATAAACGCAGCTTTGTATAAACGTCGCGCCCAGCTTTCAGCTACTAAAGCATTAACAGCACGAGAAGATCGCCGGATTTGATCCGTCAATGAATATCTTTCTTCCTTTGGAAACTCTTTGGTCACAATAAATATCTTTTTAGATTCTTTAAGAGCCAATTTGTAAACCTTAAAGTCTCGAAAACTCTCTATTAACGCCATTCCTCCTCCCTTCCATCCTCACAATCCTCTATCCTCTATCCTTCATCCTCAAGAACTTAAGGATCCACCTTAACCACAGTCCGCGCCTTCAGGCTCTCCAAAAACTTCTTCGTTTCTTTGCGATCGAATTTTGGGTCCTTGCTTTCAATGCACAAGAAAAACTGGTCCCGCGATGCCAAAGCAAAACGCGGCACATTAAATACCGGATGATACGGCATCGGCAGTCCATTCAAAGCGAACATTCCCAGCACCGCTGAAAATGCTGCCACCAAAATTGTTAACTCAAACGTAATCGGAAGAAAAGAGGGCCAGCTATTTAACGGCCTGCCGCCAATATTTAAAGGATAACTCTCTACGGAAGCGTAGTACTGCATTGAAAATCCCAAAACCCCGCCGACGATTGCTCCAATGAGCACGAGCATTGGCAGCTTCGATTTCTTAAATCCAATGGCTTCAGCAAGCCCGTGAACCGGATAGGGAGAATACGCGTCCATTTTGCGGTACCCTTCTGCAAAGGTACTGTGTGACGCAGCAACCAGTTCATCGGCGCTATCAAATTCAGCCATGATGCCGTAGATATTTTTTTCTTTTTCAGCCATGTACGTTCTTAGATTCAACCTCACTGTCTTTTCTTACTTGAGGATAGAGGATAGAAAATCGAGGATAGAAAAAACCATGAAACTTCCTATTCTCCATTCTCTATCTTCTATCTTCAATTCTCAATTCTCAATTTTTTTCTTGCTTCCTTTAACAAGTGTTCTCATTTCAAAAATCGAAATAGCCGGCATGATCCGCAAGAAAATAAACATCAAAGTGAAAAACAGGCCGATTGACCCGAAATAAATGGACCAGTCCCAGAACGTTCCGGCGTACATCCCCCAGGATGACGGTAGAAAATCACGGTGCAAACTGGTGACGACAATAATGAATCGCTCGAGCCACATGCCGATATTAACTACTATTGCGATCGCAAACAGAGCGCCGACTTTACTCTGAAAACGCTCGAACCATAGAAATTGCGGCACAACGACATTGCAGATAATCAGCGCCCAGAAAACCGGGGCATACGGTCCCCTCATCCGATTCAAAATCATGAACTGCTCGTATTCGCTGCCGCTGTACCAGGCGGTAAAGGCTTCCATCATATAACCATAAGCGACGATCAAACCGGTTGCCAGCATAACTTTGGCCATATTTCTTAAATGGCGAATGGTGATGAAATCCTGCAGACCGTAGACCTTGCGCAGAGGAATGATAAGTGTCAGAACCATTGCGAAACCAGCGTAAACGGCGCCCGCAACAAAATAGGGCGGGAAAATGGTGGCATGCCAGCCGGGAATGATTGCCATGGCAAAGTCGAAGCTCACAATCGTGTGCACGGAAATCACCAGCGGCGTCGCCAGTCCGGCAAGCAGCAAATAGGCAGTTTCATAACGGTGCCAGTGAATCGCCGAACCGCGCCAACCCATGGAAAGGATGCCATACGCTTTTTGGGCAAATTTGTTTTTGGCGCGATCGCGCAGACTGCCAAAGTCGGGTACGAGACCGGTGTACCAGAAAAGCAAGGAGACCAGGGCATAAGTGCTCACCGCAAACACATCCCAAACTAACGGGCTACGAAACTGCGGCCACAAATTCATGGTATTGGGGTAAGGCATCAACCAGTAGAACAACCACGGACGGCCCATGTGAATGAGCGGGAAAATACCAGCGGCAGCGACCGCAAACAAAGTCATGGCCTCGGCGAAACGGTTAATTGAGGTTCGCCACTCTTGCCGAAACAGCAGCAGGATTGCTGAAATCAGGGTTCCGGCATGGCCGATGCCAATCCACCAGACGAAATTGATAATCGCAAATCCCCAGCCGACCGGGATGTTGAGTCCCCATATTCCGGTGCCCTTCATAAACAAATAAGTAATCGAAAAAAGCAGAACCATCATTAGAGAAAAAGCGATACCGAAGCCGATAAACCAGCCCAAGGGCGTCTTGCGGGTCAGGATCATCGAGCTAATCTTGTCTGTGATGGAGCCGTAAGTATGACCGGGTTCGATGAACGGCGATTCGGTTTTAGTTTTGTCTTTCTCTTCCGCCATTAGTTTCTCAAAAGGTGAACCCGTTGTCTGGATTTTGGGGCGTCAAAATTGAGTCTTATCTGGCATTTGCTATTTGTCATTTGGACTTTTCGGTTTGTCCGGATTAAGCTTTTTTAATCTCGGGGTTCGGATTTTTTATTTTAGCTAAATAAGATGTTCTGGGCCGCGTCCCCAATTCCGCCAGAATGCTGTAGTTGCGGTGGTCGGCCTTGAGTTTTGACACCCGGCTTTCCGGATCATTAATATCGCCGAAAACAATCGCGTCAGCCGGACAAACCTGCTGGCAAGCGGTGACAATGTCGCCGTCGCTAATCTTACGATCGGCTTTTTTGGCATCGATTCGTGCGGTATTTATCCGCTGGACGCAATAAGTACATTTCTCCATAATCCCACGCGTTCTTACCGTGACATCCGGATTCCTGCGCATTTTGAGGCTGGAGGTCTCATAATCCGCATAGAGGAAAAAATTGAATCGGCGCACTTTATAGGGGCAATTATTCGAGCAGTAGCGCGTGCCCACGCAACGGTTGTAAACCATTTCGTTCAACCCTTCATCGCTGTGAGTCGTCGCCGCGACCGGACAAACAACTTCGCAAGGTGCGTTTTCGCAGTGCATACACATCACCGGCTGATGGTGGGTCTCCGGATTGTCCAGATCTCCTTCATAGTAGCGGTCAACACGAATCCAGTGCATCTCCCGGCCTTTCGCAACTTGATCCTTGCCGACCACCGAAATATTATTTTCAGACTGGCAAGCGACAGTACAAGCATTGCAGCCGATGCATGAATTCAGATCAACGGCCATGCCCCAGGAATAGCCATTATATTCCCACGGTGGATAAAGCGACATTGCATCATCAGGCTCATGCCCCATTTCGTGGAAAAGCTCGGGCTGTTCGACGAATTCCTCAAGTGTTGCACTTCTAACCAAATTACGGCCTTCCATACTTTGGTGCATTTGCGTGGAAGCGAGCTGATATTCCCTGCCGGTCTTTTCAAGTTTAAGACCCCTTGCGAACCACGGTGATTCAGTCGTTCTAAGAGCGAAGGCATTAAATCCGGTGTCGGTGCCCAGCTTTCCACCCCGGGTTCTGCCGTAGCCAAAATGAACGGTTACACAGTTGTCCGCATGTCCGGGTACAATCCAAACCGGCGCCTCGACTGAGCGGCCGCCGGATTGTAATTCCACAACTTCTTCATTTTTTAAATGAAGCGCTTCGGCAGTAGCGGGGCTCATGAGAGCGGCGTTATCCCACGTGAGCTTGGTTAGCGGCTTCGGTAATTCCTGCAGCCAGCCGTTGTTGGCAAAACGTCCGTCCCCAATAGTTGGATCGGGAGCAAAAATGATTTCCAGGTTTTCTGTTGAGGATGGCTTTCCATTTTTCGCTATCCGGGAGCTCCCATCTTCTATCCTCAACGTTTTATTCGCTATTTTGAAATTAACTCTTCTTGGCGTAAATGCAGTCCCCGCAACCACCCCATCATGCAAGGAAGTCTGCCAGAAAACTTCAAAATCGGCGCCGGGCCGTTGCGTCTGCCAATAATCTTTCAAAATATCGTGGCTGGTCTTTCCCGGCTCTCCAATGAACAGCGCCAAGAATTCATGAGCTGATTTGCCGCCGTATAGAGGCGCAATCAAAGGCTGCATCAAACTCAAAGTCCCGTCGAAAGCACGTGCATCGCTCCAGGTCTCCAAAGAATGAGCTTGGGGAATATGCCAGTGGCACAATTCCGAGGTCTCATCATCATAAAGACTGAGATGCACCCGCGTTTTGACCTTCGCCATCTTCTCAGCAAAATTGAGATCGGCGGGGGTGTTAAAGAGCGGGTTACCCCCAACTACGAGCAATAAATCAACCGACCCGGCTTCCATGTCGCTCGTGAGTTCAGTGATTGAGTCATTTTGAATAACCGGATTTGCTGCAACAGAATCTATATAATGAACGGTTGCACCAACGTTCCCGAGCAATGAATTCATCGCATGCACCAGCAAGTGAACTTCAGCCGGTTGACTTTCTCCGGCGATCACCAGGCTGGAACCCCGGTGCTTTTTCAGGTCGCTGGCAAGGGCTCGAATCCAGGGGCCCACATTCGGAGCAGTGCTGATTAATGACTGCGGATCATAACTCTCCAGGTTCAAACCAAACTGGCGCGGTACGTCCAATTCTTTTGCAACTGCTTGCGCCAGAACTGAAATTTGAGTTGGGCGCAGCGCCAACCGATGGTCGGCTATCGCTCCGGCTAATGAAGGCGTGCTCTCGACTGCATAAAGCCGGTTCATGTCTGCATGACCGTGCTCGACTTTTCGCCTGCCGGTAAACTGCCGGGTGTAGCGTAAATTCCCGGGAGTTTGGTACAAGAAATCTGCATCGAGTGAAAGAATGACATCGGCTTTGGTGAAATCATAGTGAGTGTCGACAAACTCACCAAAAGCTAACTGAGCACCTTTTTGGGAATTATCCCGGCAAACCGGCTCATATTGATGCCACTTCGCCAAAGGAAATTCTGCCAGGAAACTTGATATTTGATTTTCTAAAGTTGGTGAGGTAACAGTTTCCGTGAGAATTCGAATGCCGGCGCCGTCGTTAAGCCGCTGCGCTTCCAGTTCGGTATTCATGGCATTCAGGAAATTTTCCGAGGTGCTGATTCGTCCCAAATGGGTGACCACTTGCGACCGGTCGGGATCGTAAAGTTCCAGAATTGAAGCTTGGGCAAAAACATCGGTCGCGCCAAGGCTCGCCGGGTGATCGGGATTGCCTTCGATTTTGGTCGGGCGGCCCATGTGACTTTCAACCAGAACGCCGGTTGCAAATCCACCCAGAGTCAGAGCAGTTGCAAAGAACAGGGGCTTTCCGGGAATAATGTCTTCAGGGGCCTCGACGTAGGGAATAATTTTTTCAGTCGGCTGAAGCGTACAGGCGTTGAGTCCGGCGAGAGCCATGGATGCGCCCATCAGTTGCAGAAATTTGCGCCGGCTGAACCCGTCTCCAATCCATGGGACTGTAACGGAACTCATTTTCCACCCAATGTTGGAACTCCTCGGTTTCGGCCACTTCCTCCAGACTGCGCCAATACTGCTTGCCGTTCAAATTTTGCAAACGTTCGCGAATCGCAGATATATCGATGGAATTGTTTTTGATTTTATCTTTCATCTCTTCATTTAAGTTATTCGATGAGCGAAGAGCGAGTGTGCCTGGGTTGCTCTTCGCTTTTCTTTTTGGTCTCCAGCATCCAGCATCAAGTATCCAGCATCAAGCATCCAGCATCAAGCATCCAGCATCCAGCCTTCATCTATGGCAAATTGAGCAATTCGTTAAACGGTTGATGTCATATTCTTTAACGATTTTTTCGCCCAGTATTTTTTGATCGATTTCCGGGTGCCAATCCATGCTAAAAACAAATTGTCTGGGGCGAACAAATTTTTCAGGCGCTCTGTGGCATTCGAGGCACCACTCCATGTTGAGCGATTTTTCCCGCCAGGTTAACGCCATTTTACCAACCGGGCCGTGGCAGGTCTCACAACCAACGCCTTTCTTAACATGAATACTGTGATTGAAATAAACAAAGTCCGGCAAATCATGCACTCTAATCCACTCCAGCGACTTGCCAGTGCGCCAGCTCTCTCGAACCGGCTCGAGCATTTCGGCGGTAGCATGAATTTGCGAATGACAGGCCATGCAGGTTTTGGTCGGCGGAATGCCCGCGAAATTGCTTTCTTCCACTGTGGTGTGACAGTAGCGGCAATCGATTCCCAACTGGCTGACGTGATGGCGGTGGCTGAACGGGATGGGCTGTTCGCGTACCACCCCAGCCTGAGTCACGTAAGATGAGCGCTCAATGGATAAAAATACCCAAAGGACAGCCGCTATTAGAAAAATCGCACCGAAAATGCTCACTTTGGCAAACGTATTTGTGCTCGGATGAAATAGTTGGGGCATTTAAGTGATTTGAAAGTAATGAAAAGTTGCAGAGCGGAAGAAGTTCAATCCATTGAATTAATTATTTGAGCTATTGAAATTTCGACACTTATATAAATATTTTTGAGAAAAAAGTCAAGAAATTGAAGGTAACTTGATGATTATGACTTTTTCTTTTTATTTAGCGACAGAACCCGTGCCTGTCTGGTTTTCTGCTTTTTCGATGCAGATTCTTCTTTTTTTTCTTCTGGCTCAATATCTTCGGGGACCTCTACTTTCTCGATTCGAATCGGCGTGCCACCCATGGTAAACTCCGCGCCGCGAATCTGCTCCTCGTCGATGGTCCAGGTGGTAACTTTGACCGGAATGGTCAGCATGAGAAATTTCACCCGCCACCATTTCGGTTTGACATCGGCGCTGATTTTCTCAACCCGGGCGTAAAAAGCGGGCTGCTCTTCGATGTGGATTAAAACGATTTCTTGTTCGCGGATGGAGTCTTGTTTTGGGTTCATCTTGCGTTCCTTAATTCTTCTGGATTAAATAAGAAATTAATAGATGAGAATCAATAAGAATTCTAAATGGACTGCTGCATGATTCGAACCTCACGTTTCGTTAAGTTTACGCCTCCCTGTAGTTCAGCGGGCATCAGAAGCTCTGTGCG
>SMXC01000027.1 GCA_004356825.1 Caldithrix sp. | reverse complement strand
AGTAAAAAATTAAGTTTTCGGTCAATCACTAATTGTATTCACTAACCTTAGTAGGAGGGTATCTGGATGAAAATGAAAGCTTTGGTAATCGTGGCTCTTGCGGTCGTTTGCATTTTTGCGAGTACGCCGGCCCATGCACAAGGCGGTCTGAGGCTGGGCGTAAATGTCGGCGCACTCATGCCTATGAGTGATTTGAAGGACATTGCCGGTCCCGGTTTCGCCGCGAATGTTTACCTCGCTTATATGCTTTCTGAATCGTTTGGCATAGAAGGTCATGTCGGCTATCACAAGTTCGGATCAGAGGAAATTGTACCAGGAGTTGATGTCAGCGGCGCTTTTATTCCCCTTAAAGTTGGTATCGTGAAACTGTGGGGCGAAAGTAAACGCTTTTACACCAATCCCAGCCTCGGCCTCTATAGCGGCGCATCCGATTTTGACGGCTCTAATTTCGGCCTGGGACCACGGATTGGCTATTTGTTTCCGTTCGGCGATGGCAATGCCACACTCGATGTCGGTGCCGAGTTTCACAATGTTTTCTCGGACCCCGAGAACTCACGCTATTTTGGAGTAGGCGTGAGTGTCATATTTAATATGAGTGGCGAATAGGGAGACCACAACAAACCTGTTGTCTGAACAGGGGCTGTCGGTAAATATTTTTATTGATCATAATTGAAGGAATCATGAAAATGAAAGCTAGAATGCGGACGTGTCAAAGCCTGACATTAGTCTTTGTGCTGACTCTACTGTTCACTGGCTGTGCCAGTACTAAACAGGCTCGCAATGTTGAACCATCAGGATTTCTTGGGGACTATTCCAAGTTGCGAGAGGGCGGCAAAGATGAGGCACTCCTGGTCTACCGCAATCCACACGCCGACATTTCTCGCTTTAATAAGATTATCATGGAGCCGGTGCAAATATGGCCGGCAAGGGATTCGGACTTGAATGACAGCCCGGAACGAGAAGTGCAAAGGTTGATAAGTCTTCTGCACAGTGAGTTGCTGATAAATTTACGCGAAGACTGGGAAATAGTGAATGAACCGGGAGCAGACGTGCTGCGTATCCGCGTGGCGATCACCGAAGCAGACAAAGCCAGTGTAGCACTTAATATGATTTCAACAGTATTCCCAATAGGCCGCATTATCTCTGAAGGAAAAAACCTTGCTTCAGGCACTCACTCATTTGTTGGAGCTGCCAGTGTGGAAGCCGAAATCAGTAATGCTGCAACCGGAGAAGTATTATGGGCTGGCGTAGACCGTCGTGTCGGCGGCAAGACCGTCAGGGGTTCCGCAAGCAAATGGAGTGATGTTCGTGAGGCCTTCAAATTCTGGTCCAGGAGGTTGACGGAGCGGCTCAGGGCAGCGCGCTCAGGGTCATAAGTCGGGAATCCCATTATCGAAAAATCGAGAAGTTCAAGTTTCGAGAATTGGTTTGTATTAAACAATGAGACCTGTCTCGTGTCATGAAGCTGAAATAAAATTTGGCTATTTAACCTGTCAGGGAGAAGAGGGATGAAGAAAAAGTTGGCCTCACGATTGGTTCTGATTTCGGTAGGGCCAGGGATTGGCTATTTGTTCCCGGTCGGTGATGGCAACGCGACATTAAGATCTGGGCTTTGAGTTTCACAACGTTTCTTGGATCCCGAAAACTTGCGATATTTTGGAGTAAGCCTGGGTGCCGTATTTAATCTGAGTGGCGAATAGGGGGAATCACAACAAACCTGTTGTTTCTGAACAGGGGCTCTCGGCAAACATTTTTATTCATCATAATTGAAAGGAGATTTAAGAATGACTGGTAGAAAAAATTTTCACGCAATCACCGGCAAAGTGGCTTTGATGGTGGTTTTATTCTGCGTGCTTGGGGTGTCGTCTGCGAGCGCTCAAGACTGGCATTTTGGCATTGGCACCGGACTTGTGCGTATGAATGCACAGGGAGATCAAGGTTTGAATATCGCAGGGGTCGGCCCAATCTTGGCGGATGTTGACCTTGATCCGGATGATTTTGATGATCTTATCCAGACTGCCATTGGCTTTGGCGGCTATGCTACCAACGGCAAATGGATGGTGCAGTATATGCTGGCCTCAATTAAAATGGGTGGCGAACCTAGTGGTACCTTACCGAGTGGCGCCGCATTCACCTCGGATTTGTCGTTTGATGTGACCACCGGGTTTTTAACCCTTGGTTATACAGCTTACAGACAAGGCCGACTTTCTATTCAACCTTTTGTTGGCATGCGTTATTTCAAACACGAGTTGGGCGCCGATGTGAGCGTTGCGACAGCACCCCCCACTGATATCAGCGCGAGTGTTGATCACAACTGGACTGATGTTCTGGTTGGCGCTGCCCTCAACGTGGCTTTATCACCAAAGGTGCATTGGAGTGCCAGCTTTGACGCCGGATTCGGCGGCTCAAATGGTACTTACAACTTTACCACCGCTATCTCATGGAGATTCTGGAAGTATATGTCCATCGGCCCGAATTTCTCTTTCATGGCCATCGACTTTGAAAATGGCGAAATAGGTGATTCCGACTGGTATATATACGACGCCAATGAATTTGGCTGGGGTGCGAGTTTCCTCATTCATTTGAAATAAATAGGGAGACAAATATTACAGCTCGTTCGGGATTTGTAATCCCGAACGTTTTAGTCTCGCGCTCCCACGCTCTCTGCCTGGGAACGGTGCTTTGACGGCTCCTGCGTCAAATAGACCGAAGCGTGGGAACTAGATGAAAAAGATAAAAAAAGAATGGTCAATAGATGAGGAGGATTAAGATGAAAAGAAATATCAGGGTTTTACTTTGGACATTGCTGGTTTTTGGTACCATGAGTACTCCACGTCTTGCCGCTCAGAAGAAACCCAATGTGGTGTTCATGATGGTGGACAATCTCGGTTGGGGTGAGATCGGTACCTATGGCGGCGGCATCCTACGTGGTGCCGAAACACCACGACTCGACAAGCTTGCCGCAGAAGGCATGAAGCTTTTGAACTTCAATGTTGAACCACAATGCACGCCCAGTCGCTCAGCTCTGATGACAGGCCGGCATCCCATCCGTTCCGGAACCACCAGAGTGGTCTGGGGTTTGCTCTATGGCATGACGGGGTGGGAGAAGACCTGGCCCGAACTGATGTCGGAGGCTGGTTACGCCACGGGCATGTTCGGAAAATGGCACCTCGGCGACACAAAGGGTCGCTTCCCAACCGATCAGGGTTTTGACGAGTGGTACGGCGTGGCCAACACCACGGACGAATCCCAATACTCTGAGCAATTATATTTCGATCCCAGTGTTGTTGCGCTGCCTCAGATCCGGGAATCGACCCGGGGTAAGGCCCCCAAGAATGTTAAACCATATACGACGGAGACGAGGCGGACGATCGATGCCGAACTGACCGATAGGGCCATCGACTTTATGGAGCGACAGGTTAGGGCGAAAAAGCCATTTTTCGCCTTCATACCCTACACCCAGCCACATGTTCCGACGCTTCCTCATCCGGACTTCGACGGCAAGACAGGAAATGGCAATTGGGCCGACATGTTGGCTGAGATGGATCATCGAACTGGCCAGATATTGGACGCTATCGATAGATTAGGCATTCGCAATAACACTATCGTTGTCTGGTGCAGTGACAACGGACCGGAGGAGGCTCCCTCCTGGCATGGAACGGCTGGCTATTGGCGTGGGCATTACTTTACAGCCTTGGAAGGCTCGTTGCGCACACCCTTTCTCATCCGTTGGCCTGGCAAGATCAAGGCCGGCAGTGTCAGCAACGAGATTGTGCACATAACGGACATGATGCCGACGTTTGCGAAGGTCGCTGGCTATAAGGTGCCTGATGACCGTATGATTGATGGCGTGGACCAGATGGATTTCCTGACCGGCAAATTGAAAAAGTCCCCCCGCGAAGGCTTCCCGATTTACAACGGGGATACGATGCAGGCTTATAAGTGGCGAAATTTCAAAGTACATTATGTCAAGCAAGAAAGTATGTTTGACACACCCGTTCGACACAATTTTCCCCGCGTTCACAATCTCCTCCGGGATCCCAAAGAACTGTATGGACTGTACGGTGGCGAAGGAACTGGAACCGAGGAGTTGACCTGGGTTCTGCCGGCTGTAACCACGCTGGTGGTCAAGTTTCAAGAGTCGCTCGTCAAGGAACCACCTATCAAATTGGGCACGCCGGATCCTTACGTGCCGCCGAAGAAAATGAGTAGAATGTAGAATAGCTCGTTCGGGATTTACTTATCAGGCATTCTTCAACAGTTTCAGTATAGTTGAGTCGTCTCAGCTAAAAAATTAACATAAAACAAGGAGCAAATCATGGCAAAAGACAAGAAGAAGAAAAAAGACAAGAAGAAGAAAAAAAATAAGAAGAAGAAGGGCAAGAAGAAGTAAGTCAGCCTCAGCGATACAACTTTTTTTAGACGGGATTTCCGGGATGAACAGGGCTTCCATTCGTGGTCTTAGTAGCGAGACAGAAGCATATACAGAATCCGGTATGTCCTGTCTAAGAATTAGATCGTTTCCGGATTTAGAGACTGTGTGGATAATGTTTGAACCAATGCAAAGGATCCTCCTTAATATATTTTACACTTCTTCATACTTTGCCTTGATTCATATACGTTACACAGTCTCTTGGGTCAGGTTCGATTTTAGGTAGCAACAATATGTCACCCCGCTTCGACAAGTTCAGGACAGGCTCTACGGGGTTTTGAGGGTTAGGATAGCATTTTCTATAAATATTCCACCCCGTCGAATACGGGGTTGGTCAACAAGACAGTGTTTTGCTATAGATCACCCCAGAGGGGTGGCATATTCTGTGAATACATTTACGTAAAATAATACCTGCACCCTTAATTTGTGAGTGACAAAGGTGTTTTTAGTTGAGATTTAAAAATAGTATCAAAAAAAACGAAAGGGAGAGTTGGGTGAAGAAATTACAAATGTTCTTGTTAACTATCCTGCTGTTTTGTTGTGTCGCGGGTCCTGCCACAGCGCAGAACAAGATTGTCAGCAAAACTCCGGAAGGGCTCCTGCAGGAGTCAACCTATTCGATTATCCCGTTTGCTTTTTACAATGCGCTGCTGCAGTTCGCTGTCGGCGGCGCTGTTAGTGCACAGGGGGTTTTACAGGATCAGCTCTTTGGTCAGCTATCCGTGATTGGCAGCAGCAACGGCTCATTTTTCGCAATTTTCAAAGTTGAAGATCTCAGGCTGCCATTCAGTAACCGGCTGTTTTTGTCAACCCGGCTATATGGCGGAACACTTGGTAAAATTGAGTATTTCAAGGGTGTCAACCCGGCTTT
>SMXC01000352.1 GCA_004356825.1 Caldithrix sp. | reverse complement strand
TTCACGAGCAGGTCCAAAACCATTCTTATAAATCATTCGAAGGGATGCGCCGATTCCGAGAGGGTTCCCGCTCGGGCCAATTAATCGAACCCGTAAGCCGGGTTTGGCGCCCGTGTTCCGGTAAAGCTTCGTTGCACTGCCATTTTGTGTCACAACAAGATCAACCCGACCGTCTTTGTCAAAGTCTCCCAGAGCGGCGCCACGCTGCTCGCCATAGACTTTGATTCCGGTTTTATGACCAGGCATTGATTTGAAATTTCCAGCGCCATCCCCTTTTAGCCAGAGACCGCGCCCGGCGTCAGCTCGTGAAGTCGCCTTTGGAGTCGCAAAAAAATTCTGACTTAAGAAGACGTCTTCGTGGCCATCGCCATCGAAGTCAGAAACGCCAACGCCAAAAGCCGGCGCAAATTGCGCTTCATCCGGCAGGGCTTTGGCCTCGAAATGGTCCCCTTTGTTAATAAAAAGTGTGTGGGCAAACGTGTTTGCCTGCAAATGAGCTGCCAGTTCCAAGTCGGGCCCAATAATCTCTTCTAAAGTGCTGCTGGCAAACTTCTTATGGGTTGGCACACGTTTTTTTACCAGCGGCAATGGAGCAGCAAGATCATCCAAACTGCGCCCTGGCACCCAGGTATTTGATTTTGGGTCCAGGTACGCTTCAATAATGTCCATTATTCCATTGTTATCAAAATCATGAAAATAGATTCGCATTGGCTGGATCTTCAAAAGGCCAAATTTGTCGTTCAGTCCCCAGTTGGTTGCGATAATATCGAGTTTACCGTCTTCATTGAAGTCCCCGGTGGTTAAGCCGTTCCACCAGCCTAAATATTTGCTTAAACCAAGTTCATCGGTTGCATTTCTGAAAATGCCATTCTCGTTGAGTAGAACTGTAACGGCTCCCCATTCAAGCGAGAGCAAAAGGTCAGGGTCCCCATCCGCATCAATATCGCAGAAGACGGCGCCGGTGACCATACCGATCTTTTCAAGAAGGTGACGGTTTAGCTCATCGGTTGTAAATTTACCATTTTGGTTTTTGAATAAAAGCGACGAAGCAGCTTCAGGGTATCGGCCGGGTACGGTTCTTCCGCCCGCAAAGAGGTCCAAGTCACCGTCGCCATCCGTGTCAGCAAGCGCCAGAGCTCCGATGCTTGAAGTGTTGAATTGTATTTTACGGGTCGACTCGACTTGACCGTTTTTGAAATCGTATTGCATAATGAAGGAGTCGTCTATTTTGCTGTCCTCAAAATTTGAATTGCCGACTAACAGCGAGAATGCACCTTGACTTTTGGAAAAGCCGAGTACTGTTGTTTGATCGTTTAACGAGATTTTATTTAAAAGAGGCTCTGAACTTTTTTTAAAGTCACCTCCTTGATTTATAAAGCAGGAGAGTTGTCCACCTTTTCCGGATGCGATGACCAGATCATCGTCGCCATCGCCGTCAAGATCGAGCCAGGCTACTCCCGGACCTGATTGACTCAAACGGTTTGGTAAAAGCGGTTGCCGCTTAAAATCATCATAGACATCTTCGTGATGTATGTGATTGATAAGATGGCTTACATCTTCAAAATAAGGGGATAGAAGGGCGGCTGAGTCGATTGCTGCTTGATTTGTCTCGACCGTGGGTTCAAAGATCTCATAAATGCGGTTTGGTATAACATTCTTTACTTGGCTGATATTTCCATTTCGCCAGGTTACTTCAATGTTGAGATTGTTTTCAACGCTGCCCGCCGCGAAGACAGCGAGCGGATCAGAGCTGGAAAGATAAGTCCCACCACAGACAATCTCTTTACTCTGCAGAACGGGTCCACCCAGAACCCGAATTTTGGCGCCAACGCCTTGTGAGTTTACTGGCAGCCCTTTAAGGCGTACGGCAACCCGTGGAGCATTCGACTCATTTCGGTAGATTCCCGCTGGTTTATCAAGTCTGTTTATGGCAATGTCCAAATCACCATCATTATCGAAGTCTGCAAGTGCCATCCCCCAGGAAACATCGGGTACGGTAAACCCCCACTGCTCACTGACATTCTCGAATGTTAAGTCACCTTTATTTCGAAATGCTATGTTTGCAGTCAAGTAGTTAGGATATAGGGTTGTGAGCTTGCGGTAATCATGCCCAAAAAGGGCGAGGCTTTGAACGCGATTATTCGTGTCTGCATCTTCGAAGTCGTGCAATTGCCCGTTTGTTAGGAGGATGTCTTCATAGCCATCAAGATCAACATCAAGAAAAAGGGTCGACCAGGTCCATTCCGTCGCGTGCACACCGCTAAACTGACCGATTTCCGCATAAGTGTTATCACCGCGGTTTAAGAACAGCGTGTTGCGCTTAATCTGTGGTCTGTCGTCGAATTTTCCAATCACAGCGGGTATTTGCTGGCTGTCAGTGCCCATTTGCTGCATGCGCCTTTGATGATCCTGAGCCAACATATCGATAAGCAAAAAATCCAGGTCGCCGTCTCTGTCAATATCTGCAAAATCAACTGCCATTGTAAACTTACTGGTATGCCGAATTGCAAGTTTGTCTATTGCCTGAAAATGACCCTGACCATTGTTAATCCAAATTCGATCCGGACTCCAGTAGTCATTACAAACATAGATATCGGGGTCTCCATCGTTGTCCATATCCTGAAATCTCACTAAAAGCCCCCAGTCCCTGGGTTCAGAGGAGGGTTTTCCTGTTTCATCTACAAATCTGCCATCGGTGAACGAAACCCGCTTAAAATTCCCGTTGCCGTCATTGAGATATAAAAAATCGGGATCCGGATTCTCCAGTAAAACAGACCGGCCGCCAAATGTCCCAATACGGTAGTGTTCTTTAAATTTGGGCACAACTTCAAACGTGTCGCCAATTTTTCTGGTTACTCGATTGGGCGCTCTTTCATGAGGTGGGTAAAGATTTTCGACAGATTTCTTTTTGAAATTTGTTATGTAAAGATCCAAATCTCCGTCACCGTCGATGTCAGCAAGCGCCATTGATGTGCTTCCCATGTTTGACTTTAAGCCTACAGATTCAGTGACTTCAGTAAAGTTTCCGCTACCGTCGTTTAGAAAACACGCATTTGGTCCACCCAGTGCAGTGACCAATAGATCAAGATCACCGTCTCCGTCAATGTCGGCAAAAGTGACGCCGTTTGAAAATCGATCTGGACAAGCAACACCTGCTTCTTCAGTCACATCTTTAAACTTCCAATTACCCAGGTTTTTGTATAAAACATTTGGGCCATCCAAACAGGCAAAATAGACATCAACCAGATCATCGCCGTCTATGTCACCGGTTGCCACACCGGAGCCGCCCAGCAGGAACCGATTGTTTTCGATTTGTTCCTGGCTGAGGCGGTTGGTAAAAGTGATTTTAGTTTTAGAAGGAGACAATAAAGTAAAGCCAGGTTTCCCGGTTTTGCGAGGGGGGAGTTCAGCCCAGCGATAACCGGTTTCTTCTTGCCAATTGAAGGACTTTTTTGGCCAAAACTGAACTGCGAGAAAAATGAATCCGAACAAGCCGGCAGCAATTAAGATTTTCTGAGGGAGAGTTAAGTTTTTTGCTGGGGTCATTAATCTATATTTTTGCGTCAGCGGTTATTCTACAACTACGTTACCATTAAGATCAATGGTGATCTTTTCCGCATTGCGAGGAATTTCTGATTCAGTGATTTTCCCGCCGGGCCAACACACCTGGATTCCTTTTAAAGGCTCACGAATCCCCATGACTTGCACCATCGAGTCCTGGGACCAGTAGCCGGATCCCAAATGTATTTCCCGCGCCGGACCGAAACCATCCTCATAAACTAAGCGAATTGTTGCTCCGACTCCATTTGGATTTGCTTCTGTTCCGGCCAGGCGAATGCGCAAACCCGGTTTTGCGCCAACATTACGATAGAGTTTTGTGGCGGCGCCATTCTGGGATATGGCCAGATCGATCCGGCCGTCATGATCGAAATCGCCAAGCGCCGCACCACGCTGCTCGCCATATACTTTGATCCCTGAGCGCTGCCCGGGTATAGCCGCCAAATCTCCGCTGCCGTCGCCTTGCATCCAGAGTCCCCGGCCTGCATCTGAGCGGGGTGTTTCATGATGTGATGCAAAAAAGTTCTGACTGATGAAAACATCCTCATGCCCATCACCATCAAAATCCGCAACGCCGACATAAAACGCTGGCGCAAATTGAGCCTCAGTTGGCATTTCAACGGCTTCAAAGTGGTCGCCGCGATTAAGAAAAACCATGTGAGCCAGGGTGTTTGCTTTCAGTTTTCCGGCTTTGTTCAGCTTGGGCCCGATGATCTCCGGAACACTTGAACGACCATACTTTTTATTATCCGGTATGCGCATGGCAAGATGCGGCATTGCGCGAAGCATGGAAAGAAGGGGTCGCTGCGGAAGGATTGTTTTTTTGTCGAGATAAAAATACGTTTCTACAATATCCAGGGTGCCATTATTATCAAAATCGCTGTAAAAGAGCTGTAGGGGATATCCTTCCTCATAACGATTCTCATACTTGCTGTTCAATCCCCAGTTGGTTGCGATTATATCCAGTTTACCATCTTCATTTAGATCGCCGGTTGTTACGCCGTGCCACCAGCCATGATACCGATCTAAACCCAACTCTTTGGTTATATCTGTGAATCTGCCCTTCCTGTTTTGAAATACCTTAACCGGTCCCCATTCAAGAGCAAGAACGAGATCTACATCGCCATCAGAATCAATATCGCTGAAAACAGCTCCGGAGACTAAGCCGACCTTTTGCAAGTTTTGCGTATTCAAAGAGTCAACTTTGAAGATGCCGTTTTCATTAAAATATAATCTTGAGGATGCGGGCTCAGGGTAGCGACCCGGGATTGTTCGTCCGCCGATGAAAAGATCCAGGTCACCATCGCCGTCGTAATCTGCCATCGCTATTGGCCCGACGCTGGATTCGCCCGCAGAAATTTGTTGATTTAAGCTCAACCGCCCATTTGTGAATTTATAACTCGAAATAAAAGAATTGCCGGCTTCGCTATTTTCAAAATTAGAGTTGCCAACCAGTAAAACTGTTGCATCGTTATAAGTTAAGCCTATAACGGCGGTTTGCTCATGATGAGTTTTTTTTGTGAAGATAGGATCGTTGATTTGACTGAAGCCAGCCTCCCGGTCATTGCGAAAGCAAACCAGTTGTCCACCCTTTCCACTGGAAATAAGCAGATCGTCATCCCCATCTGCGTCAATATCGTACCAGGTGACTCCCGGACCCAGCTGGCTCAGGCGGTTGGGTAGTAACGGTTGGCGTTTGAAATCGTTAAACGTGCTTTCATGATGCTTATGTTTGATCAGGTGGCTGACATCTTCAAAAAATGGTTTAGGGGAGGATTCCGCGGTCTGTTTATCGATGCTAGCTCCAGGATGGCTGGTATCAGTTTCATAAATTTCATAAATCCGGTTTGGTTTTACATCGTTGATGGTACTGGTATTTCCATTACGCCACTTAACTTCGATAGTGAGGTTCTGGGCGTTTCCAGCGGCAAATACGGAAAGTGGATCAGAGCTCGAGAGATAAGTACCGGCGCTGATCACTTCTTTGCTTTGTGGAACCGGTCCTCCCAGAACCCGGATCTTTGCCCCGATTCCCTGGGTGTTGGGGGCAAGACCGCGCAGTCTAACAGCGATCCTGGCTGCAGTTGATTCGTTGCGATAAACGCCGGCCGGTTTGTCCAGGCGGTTCATCACGACATCGAGATCGCCATCGTTATCCAGATCTCCGAGGGCCATGCCATGGCTGATGTCTACCGAATTAAATCCCCATTTTCTGCTCACCTCTTCGAAGGTTAAATCCCCGCGGTTACGAAAGGCGATGTTCGGAAGCTCCAATCTCGGAAACAAGAAAATGGTAGTTAAGATGTCATTTTTTTCCGGAGCTACTGAAGTTTTCGATCGAATTATTGCGGTCATTGCACTCATCCTTAGCCGAGAATTTGCCTTTAAGATCGCGTCCTGATCCTGAGCATCATAGTAATGGCCGGTTGCAACAAGCAGATCCTCAAAACCGTCAAGATCTACATCCAGGAAGAGATTCGACCAGGACCACTCTGAAGCATGAATATTGCTGAATTGAGCGATTTCTGCATAGGTATTATCGCCCCGGTTTAAAAAAAGCGTATTTTTCATATATTGTGGCCGATTGCCGACTTCACCAATGGGATGTGGCAGGGGTACCTGCGTATTCTTCTGCGTCATTCGTCGCCGATGATTCAAACTCAGCATATCCACGACCATGAAATCGAGGTCACCGTCCCTGTCTATATCAGAGAAATCAATCGCCATGGATGAATTGCTGGTATTGCGAATGGCCAGTTTGGGCATGGCCCGAAACCGGCCCTGCCCATCGTTGATCCATATTCGGTCAGGGCTTTCAAAGTCGTTACAAACATATATATCCGGATCGCCATCATCATCCATGTCCTGAAACCTGACCATCAACCCCCAATCTTTTAATTCTGAAATAGGGTTACCGTTTTCGTCCAAAAACCTGAGAGAATCCTTCTCAAAATGCCCTTGACCATCGTTCAGGAATAACATGTCGGGTTCGCCTGTTTCAAAAAACAAGACCCATTGCTCTCTGATATCGATAACAAAATGGTCTTGATATTTCGGGGCTATACGATGAGAGTCGCCGACTTTTTCTACAACGAAGTCAAACAGTAATGCACCCGGCTCCCAGATATCTTTAGCGCTTTTTTTCTTGTAATTTGTAATATACAAATCCAAGTCATTGTCGCCGTCGATATCGGCGAATGTCATTGATGAGGCACCAGTCTTTGAAGAAATACCTGACGTTTCTGTTACATCTGTGAACTTACCGCTGCCGTTGTTGAGAAAACAGGCATTTGGCCCTTCCAGTGAAGTTACCAGAAGATCAAGATCGGCATCACCATCAATATCGACGAATGCGGCGCCACCTGAAAATTGGTCCGGGCAAGCAACGCCGGCTGAATCAGTAATATCTAAAAATTTCCAGTTGCCAAGATTCTTGTAAAGAACGTTGGGTCCATTGAGACGAGCGAAAAAGATGTCGGTTAATCCATCACCATCTATATCTCCCATAGCTACGCCCGATCCATTCAACAGCACTCGATTGCCGGCAATTTGTTCTTTGGTCAGATTATTGGTAAATGTGATTCCGGTTTCAGATTCTGATAGCTGTTTGAAGCCGGTTTTTCCAGACCTGGGCACAGCGAGTTTGGCCCACCTATATCCATTTTCCTCATGCCACTCAGTGTCAACAGCGCAGTACTGGCACTGAGTGGCCACAATCAGGAGCACCACAAATCTAGCTGTTACCAAAATCTTCTTGCTCATTCTTTCTCCAGTTCATTTCTTAACATGAAATTTTAAAATTCCGTTGAAGCCAGCTCCATCTAGTGGTTTTCAACGGTTTCTTAGTGTGCTAAACATCAAAATGTGATTTTATCTTTGAGGCTGGCAATAAGGTGAAGCCCGTTTCCCGGACTTAAAAAGAGAAGGTTCCGCCAAACGATATCTGGCTTCCTGACGGCATTCACTATGTTCCTCAGAGCACTGTTGAATGCTTGAATAGTGTCTGAGCTAAAACTTGAGGATCTATGTCATCCGGTAGCCTTTTGATTGCGGCTTGTTTCGTTCAGACACTAAATTGCGGTATTTTTAAAAGTTAATGTCGCCTGGTAACTCGTTCCAGGCACTATTAATAGACCGCGGAGCGCCGATACACACAGACACCCGTTTATTGCAATAGGGAATTGTTCTCACACATATGGGACAATCTGGTGACTCAAGACCATGCCGCCGCCTCCGCCGCCGTCATTATTTGGATCTTCCTCTTCTTTACGTTCATCGGAATTCTGATTCTCATCATCTGCGAATCTAAGGCCGACAATATCATCTGCACACGAAATGAATGTGAACAGCGGCAATAGCATCAGTGCAATAACCAAAATCCATGTAAGTTGCATTAAATTCTTACTTCTACGCATGATCATAACTCCTTTCCTTGCTTTGTAAAATGTTAGAAACTATT
>SMXC01000351.1 GCA_004356825.1 Caldithrix sp. | reverse complement strand
TTCCTGTTCGTCCGTACAGACTCTTGTAGTCCTGCTTCCTTCAGATTTCCGGTCACCCGGAACACCCTTGCAGCTTACTAATGGGCTGCGCCAACTCGCCCATAAGGGACTTGCACCCTTTGGATAATCTGTGTATATTTCGATATTCAAAATATACACGTGCCATGCCGGGCACACACAAAACAAATTCAGCCGACGCGCTTCTCGAGCGCGACTTCTAATTTCGGCGTAATGCGCGACTTTGTGCAACTCCGAAGTTTTGAGTTAAGCGCGCGCCTGATTTGCAGCGTTAGTTAGCCCAATAGAATAAGAAGGAGGAATCATATGGTTTTTCGCAACTTTAGAGCCGGATGCTCTCGGCAAGAATCAGTGCTTCGGCTCCGATGGACGCTAGCGTCTACACTACTTTTCTTAATCTGCCTACTTACGACTTTATGTGAGTCTTCGGGGCAAGAGATTCCCGAAAAGGAACTTACATCGAAGTTAGATTCATATATCCAACAGGTTATGTAAAAGTTCGACATACCTAGGGATGACGGTTGCGGTGACCAAGGGGGATCAAATCATATATACAGGGTCCTTTGGTGTCCGCGACCTTAATACCAAGGAACCGATGAAACCCGAATATCTGTTCCATATGGCCTCAGTCTCGAAACCTTTTGTTGCCACTGCAATTATGCAACTAGTAGAACGGGGCAAGATGAATCTCAATGAACCGGTTGTAACCTATTTGCCTTACTTCAAATTGGCCGACGAGCAAATCGAAAACGCTCGGATGCAAGGTTACGGCTGTGTGTAGCGGCAAGAACGCGGAACTTGTGCGCCGAAAGGGTGCTGGCACAGTTGTCGATTACAATAACAATAATCAATGAGCTAAGGGCTTAATGAAGAAGGCAGATAAAACAACAACCAATGAGGCGCTCCAGAAGCGCCAAAAGATGTTCTCGGAGGCGGAAAAGCTTGCCAATATCGGCATCTTCGAGTGGGATATCCGCGCAAACCAAGTTAGCTGGTCGGATGGATTGTACCACATCTACGGCTTGAAACCAGATGAATTTGAGGCTTCGTTTGAAGGTTTTTTGGAGCGAATTCATGCCCCACACCGGGAAAGGGTGCGGCAAACGATTGAAACTGCCTATAGGGAAGGCAAGCCTTTTGAAATGGAAGAGTTGATCGTTCGCCCGAACGGAGAGAAGCGCGTACTTTTCACCAGAGGAGAGGTGATCCAAGATGCAGATAGTCAGCCCATTCGCTTGATCGGGGTCTGTCAGGATGTTACTGAACGCAAGAAAGCCGAACGCGCCCGTTTGAAAAGCGTCAAGCTCAAAGCGGAAAAATCCCAATTAGAAAAGCTTTTAAAAGAACTAAAAGAGACCCAAACCCAGTTAATCCAATCGGAAAAAATGGCGGCGCTGGGAAAGCTTACCGCAGGAATTGTTCATGAAATCAATACCCCTGTTGGTGCGCTCAAAAGTACAATGGACACCATGAGCCGATGTAGCGCTAGAATTAATCAAATCTTGGAAAATAGCAGCACACTTGCAGAAGTCAAGAATAATGGTGACTATCAGAAGTCTCTGAAAATCCTCAAAGAAAATTGTCAGGTCGCTTCATCTGCCAGCGAAAGAATTATAAAAGTCGTAACTAGCTTGAAAAATTTTACCAGACTGGATGAAGCCGAATTCGAAATGGCAGACATTCATGAAGGATTGGATAGCGCCTTGACGCTAATCCAACACGAAATAAAAGACCGAGTGCTCGTTGAACAAAATTATGGTGATATTCCAGAGATTCGATGTTATCCAGCCGAGCTCAATCAAGTTTTCATGACTTTATTGCGGAATGCAGCGCAAGCGATTGAAAAGAAGGGTACCATCACCATCAAAACATCTTCAGATGAGAATAATGTGTATGTTAAGATCTCAGATACAGGAAAAGGCATGCCTTCAGAAAAGATAAAGTCGCTTTTCGAATTAGGTTTTACAACAAAGGACACCAGAGTCGGGATGGGCATGGGTTTGATTAATGCGTACAATATAATTCAAAACCATAAAGGTGAACTAAAGGTAGAAAGTGAAGTAGGCAAAGGCTGCACTTTTACGATTATTTTGCCGATGGATTTGAAAAAAACTATCAAAACTGTGTAAATTTCATCGGCGGTTTTTTGAATGTCCATTTTAGCGTTTTTGCCTAACAAACGGCTCAACTGTTAGGCAGTATTATGAAGCAGGATACTAGGAGTCTTCCATGACCGAAATGAACCACCAATCCCCACTTTCGGCTTCCTCAATCGTCAGATTCTGGGGCCGAATACCGATTGTGGTCCGCGCAATAGTCGTGGGATTTCTTGTCTTTTGCGATCGTGGGTTCCGTCGCCTTGACGGTGATCTTGAATCTCATTCCGGCGATATAAAGGGTCTCTTGTGAAATATTGAACGACTTATTAAATTATTTCAATATTGAACAGCTCCTTATTTTACACCAATACAACCCTAATCCTGCAACCTTCCTGCTTCTGGTTCAATGCATAGCCTTCGCTGCCACATTTAATTTGGTCCAATTTCTCTAACTTCACATTTAATATTTTTCTATTTCATTTTTAGATATCAATGCTGACATGGTAAGACAAACGGGCTAGCGTCAACTTCTTCTTGACAGGTGGAATCCGCAGAATCAGGAACAAACTCAGCAAGAATACATACACAAATACTTCGCCCCTGCCTTCAAATAGAGCAAAGTATGCACGACCGACGAGATACCACATAGGTACACTGTCGATGCAGTCTCTTCCAATTTTTTTTCAGCCGGTGCATGGCCCAACGATTGGAAGTCGTAGCCATGATGATCAGGATCACTAATGCGATAAGGCCAATCGCTAATCGCGCCTCCGTCCTAAGAAATTTAGATGATAACTTCACTTTAAAAATTAAGGAGAAACAAGGACTGGGCCATGTATAATGAATGGTTGTCCATGAATACCTGGAGACTGCTTTTGGATGAGTGGATGGGTCCCTTCCCTTGGAGGCCAAACCATGCCTATGAAGGTAAAACAATAAAACAAGCATTCTGACAACGCTCAAGAGGTAGGCGGCTCTCGAAGCGATCAGGTGTCTGGCCGCCTACTAATTATCTGATGAATCTTATGTTGATCCTACTGCGAGAGGCTGGGTTCAACACGACGACTACGGCCCTAAAGGAGAAATAGATAATGCGCTTGCAAAATAACCAGATATTCCCACACATCGTGGCCAAAAGAGTTAGCGGCGGCGAAATGACAATCCCGGAAGACCTACTTCAAGGGCAATGGAGCGTATTGCTTTTCTACCGGGGATATTGGTGAGGCTTTTGCAATCGGCAGTTGGCCGATTATCAAAGCAAGCTCGAGCAATTTTCCAAGATCGGGACGCAGGTGGTGGCTCTGTCCGTGGATTCGGAAGAAGACGCACAAAAAACAGCGCAACGCAATAAGCTGGCATTTCCGGTTCTATACGAGCTCGACGCTCGTGAAATGGTCGCCACTATCGGCACCTACATAAGTGAGAAGAAGCTCTATTTGCATGCAACGGGTTTTGTATTGCGGCCGGATAAGACTATCGAATTGGCTGCCTACTCCAATGGCCCAATTAGTCGAATTACGGCAGAGGATGCGATAGCTATGATCAGGTTGTTGAGGCGGAACTCATAAGGAGCGCATGGCTAGAGTGTCATGAAATGCACTTGCAGTTCTAAACTTCAACCCACTCAGAATTTCATGATTTGCTAAATTGCAACTGAGCAGCGCCTAGGCTTCCTTAAATGCTTCTTCGACCGTGCGGCTTGTCGCTTTGGCAAACTGGCGCCGCCATTGCGCAGGTGACATTTCAAAGTGACGTTTGAACACGGCGCTGAATGACGCCTCCGATTCGAAACCGACCTGCCAGGCGACAGGAGCCACGCGCAAACCCGGATCCCCGCGCATGAGTATGGCAGCCATCTGCATGCGCCATCGGGTCAAGTAACGGTGCGGCGACTCTCCTACCAAGGATCGAAAACGTTGAGCGAACCCGGAACGCGATATGGCAACCGCCCTGGCCAGCTTCTCCAGGGTCCAATTCTCTTCCGGGCGCTGGTGAATCAGCAGCAAAGACTTACCGATTACCGGGTCGCAAAGCGCACCCAGCCAGCCGGTTGTCTCTTGCGGTTGGAGTTTGATCCACGTTCGCAAAGTGTGGATGAAGATCAGATCCATAAGCCGATCCACTGCGGAGCTTGTACCGAGCTCCGGCGTACAGATCTCATATTTCAGAATTTGCAGTGCTGCCTTCAGCCATACCGAAGCTTGTTTTCCGTCAGCGGGTATGTGAATCACTTCAGGGAGAAGCGATAAAAGTGGATGATCCGGCAGGCCTTTGAATTCAAAATTGCCGCAAAACAATGTAGTTGTTTGTCCCCCACCTCCGACACGAACTGCCTCACAGCCATAGTTACCCCCGTTAGATGGTGTTATGTTCTCGGCCTCACGCATGAAGGCATCCAGAGTTATGGAATGGATCGCTCCGTCGTTCGATAGGGTGTGCTGACTTCCGTGGGGTAGCAGCTCGTAGTCCCCCGTACCAAGCTCCAAAGCAGGTTCTTGCTCCCGGGTCAACACGCAGCTACCCTGCATGACTACATGAAACCATGCGGAGTCGCGCTTCGGCACGACGTACCCCCATGGCGGAGTAAGCTCCACTCTGCCAACGCTACTTGCTTCGACGCGAAACCAACGAAGTACCTCCGATAATACATCCATTACGAAAACCCTCTCTTCCGCAAAATAAAGAATTATTAGTAAGAATTTGGACGATTAGATAGAAAATATAGACAAATCAGTATAGAAAAGCCAGAAAAAAATTCATAGATTGCATTCCGTTTATATTTGACTAGAAAAACGGATAATGAAATAAATATAAATCAAATAAAAGGACTAAAATGGAAAAGAAGAAAATTTCAATACAAGGAAAAGTTGCATTAGTAAGTGGTTCTAATAGAGGAATTGGAAAAGCGATTACCGTAGAACTATTAGAAAACGGTGCAAAAAAAGTTTATGCAGGAGCCAGAAAAATTAGTTCCCTGGAAGAATTAAAAACAAAATATGGAGAGCGTTTGGTTCCTATAGAATTGGATGTCACAAAAGATGACTCCATTGCCAATGCTGCTAAAATTGCCACAGATGTTGAAATATTGGTAAATAATGCCGGAATTTTTGCAATGGGTAATTTCTTAGGTGGAAATCTATTGGAAAGCCTGAAAACTAATTTAGATATTAATGTGTGGGGGTTAGTAAAACTTACAAATGCTTTTCTTGAAATTCTAACAAAACAGGAATCTGCGGCTATTGTTAGTATTTCATCGGTGGCAGGTTTGGCGAATATGCCAATGGCACTAACCTATTCTGTTTCGAAAGCAGCTGTTCATAGTGTCGTGCAGGGATTGAGAGGAGAATTGAAGGATTCGAATATTTTGGTTGCAGGAGTGTATCCTGGGCCTATTGAAACTGACATGTCTAAAGGACTTGAAATGGAAAAAGATTCTCCTGAAAACGTGGCGCGAAATATTATTCAGGGAATTGTTGAAGGTAAAGAAGATATTTTTCCTGATGTGATGTCAAAGCAAGTAGCAGAAGGCTATTCTACTTCACCCAAAGCAGTCGAAGAGCAATTTGCAAATTTTGTCTGATGACCATTACGTTAAAATCATTTAAAAGAGGCTTAAAAGGAGGTGGAACTATGAAAAGGACGTAGTGTCTTGCCACCCGATGTCTTGTTTTTATTATTGAGACAGAGTTATCATGAAAGTTTACGTTTAACTTCAAACACAGAAAGGAACACTGAGATGAAACAGTTCAAATTTCTCATAGTGATTTTTATGTTGGTCTTACTGCCAGGGGCATTCAACGCGATCGTTACGGCCCAGG
>SMXC01000350.1 GCA_004356825.1 Caldithrix sp. | reverse complement strand
GGAATTGACCTCAGGACAGCACCGGGTTGTCTTTGAACCTAAAGAGTTTCCTGGCGGGGTTTATCTATACAAGATTGAGGCCGAGAGTTTTCACCCATCCAAAAAACTTGTCTTGTTACACTAAAACTGGAGGAAAAAATGAAAGTAAAATGTTTCTAATCATTTTGATTTTGCTAGGCTAAGTTAGACCTGCCAGATGTCAAAAGCTGGAAGGTCCCTAGCTCTCTCGCTAAAACTTTCCTTTGTTTTAATCTATTTATTTTTTTATCTTTACCTCAATCAGGGAATGGTTCTTGCTTAAGTGTATATTAAAAAAGCAGCGACTTAGAACAAAAGGGAGAAGAAAATGAATTTTAGAAACCTGGTTATCACTTCACTGCTAATTATGTTCTCATTTCTGGCTTTTACTGCAAGCGCTGAAGCCCAGGTTGCCATTGTCCGAGGCGCTCACGAGAATCCGGTCGTCAGCATTGCCAAGTCAACACTTTATGGCGGCGCCACCGGTGTTCTTCTTGGCCTGGCTTTAACCCTGGTCGTAGATGAAGACAAGGGAGATATTTTGAAGTGGTCATTTGTCGGCGGTACTTTTGGCGGGTTTTTATATGGCATTTATCACGTCTCCACCCGGCCGCAGCCAACGGCAGCTATACTTCAATTTGATACGAGCGGACTGGCAAAAATAGCGGTACCCCAACCGCAAATTCAGTTTAACCGGGAAAGGTTTAGCCGGCAGAAGTTTCTTGACTTAAGAGTAAACCTGGTATCATTATCTTTATGAAAGCCTTGCCCTATAAGGTTGTTAAGTGGTCAGCCTTCAGTTTCTTGCTGAAAGCTGACCACTTTAATTCATGAGAAGAAATAATTGTTTTTTGTCATCCGATAATGTCTGAAAAGTCGCACATAATTATCTATACTGACGGCGCCTGCCACGGCAATCCCGGCCCGGGCGGTTACGCAGCCATCTTGATTTCCGGCAAAAATCAGAAAGAACTCTCCGGAGGGTTTAACAAAACCACCAATAATCGCATGGAATTGATGGCAGCAATAAAAGGCCTTGATTCGCTTAAAAAGCCTTCGGATGTAACACTTTACAGCGATTCGCAATATCTGGTGCGAAGTATGAATCAAGGCTGGGTTCAAAAATGGCAGGCCAACGGCTGGAAGCGCAACAAAAAAGATCCCGCTTTAAACATTGATTTGTGGAAACAAATTCTCGATTTATGCGCTAAGCACGACGTGAATTTCGAATGGACGAAGGGACACGCCGGACATCCTGAAAATGAACGCTGCGATCTGCTGGCAAATCAGGCAGCCGAGCGTTCGGATTTGCCTGAAGATAAAATCTACTCAAGTCCCACTCAAGCCGATTTGTTCTAAATATTTTACACACCTAAATTTTTCACTGCAACCGGGTATGCCGAGGGTGCTATTCCTTGACAAGATGAAGCAGGTCGGCAATCGCGCGGGAGGTAACCGATCCGTACTCCGCTAGTAGCTTATTCTGAGCTGCTTTACGCGCTGCAAGATCGGCTTCTGTGATTGTGCTTTGACCATTGAACCAGAGTTGAAATGCGAAACGCACGATTTGCTGGGTCGCAGCATCTACATTCCGGGTTGGCGTATCCGTGATTTCTCCGAGATCCACTCTTCTGAGTTTGAGATGACTGTTGCTGACCGCCGTGTGCATCAATAGCATGGTTATATCAAACGGCAGCCACCGCCACCCCTCATGTAAAAACGTCTTGAACACATTTGACCCGATACAGAAATATTCCGATCGTACTTTTCGGACTCCTGCCTTTTCGATGGCCGGCCAACTTTGCGGAAAAGTCCTTTCCAGGAGCGGATGCGCGAGACAAGAATCAAACTGCTCTTTAAACGGATCCGTCGAGGTATAGTCACCCACCGTTAGTGTACTCATATTAGTTTCAGTAATCATCCTGCGAAGACCCTGCTCAAACTTATGCTGATCGCCGATCTTCTCGATGTCGCCGGGCAGCAATAAAACAGATGAACAACCCGGGTTATTGTCAAACGCTTTGCGAATTCCCCGGTACCATCGCCCGACTGTTTCAAACTCATCACACAAACACAGTTGGCACTTTTCGGAAAGAAGTAGCTGCCTGATGCCGTCAGTCGCTGTTTGGTTTTCTATCTTTTGTTCAAGGACTCCTATTATCTCTCCATCCGGCAAAATATGGCGGGCTTGCTGAAGCGTGTTTGAAAATGTTCTGATAGCCGACTCGCCGCGCTCCCGGGTGAGTTTTGCATCGGCAAAGATCGGAACGAACGGGACTGTAATCACCACAGTCACTTGAGAGTCTAATTGGGTTTCAGGTTGGTTCAATAGGTTAGGTTTTTGGATCAGTTTATTCTTCAGAGGGTGCAGACAAAGTTTTTGCGCCCTTCTTGCCCTCACTCAAATTATTATAATGTCGCTGTGTGGGATAGGCAAAATCTATATCGTCGCATTTGTCGAACTCATCTAAAACATCTTCCCAGATCGCTTGTTCGCTGTTTCTGCGTCGTCGGGGTTCACATAAAAAACGGATCGTTAACATAATACCAGAATCTTTGACGCTTGTATAAACGATAGGTGTTAACTTACTCACAAAAATCATGTATTTTCGCGCCGCTTTTTTGACTTTTTGTTCGGCCGATTTGCTCAGATGCTCGGCATGCTTATTGCCGATTCGCATTAATATCATCTTCGCTTTTTTCCAATCACTTTCGAATGTCACCAGCACCGGCACTTCATTCCAGATATATTGAAATCCACGGCTGTAGTTTGCCAGGACCTCTTTAAACACTTTGCCATTTGGAACGTGAACTACCCTGCCCGTACTTTGCTCTGCATCCACCCAATTGCCAATTTCCATGAGGGTAAACATAAAAATGCGCTGGTCGATGACATCCCCTCTGGTATCGCCAATCTGGATGCGATCGCCAACTTCAAAAGGTCGGCGCCACAGAATAAAGATCCAACCCGCAAGGTTGACCAATGGATCTTGCAAAGCAATCGCCAAACCAGCGGATAACAAACCTAAATAAGTAGAGATGGATTGGAAACCTTCAAACCATAGCCTTCCTACCAGAAACAGACCAATACCAAAAGCAACGTAAGCAGAAACCTTTCTCCAGCGATAGCGGAGGCGAACATCTTTTTTGTTCTTATAGATTATTTTTAGAACTATTTTCCGACCCAGCCAGAGTAGAATGATTGCGGTAAACGACGCCAGGAGTTTTATTTGAAAATCCTGACTAAATCCCAGTATCTCTTGCAACCAACCAGTAATTTTTGTCATATTTTATTCATCGCAATTTTATCAAACTTTAGAACTCAAACCAAAGCGTTTTTCCGACCTGAATGGTTCACATAAAACTTTGAGGACTTATTCCCAGACCTGTCCTAAATGCGCCAGAATTCCCGCATACATTTCGATAACCATCCCACAAATTCTGCATCCGCAGACTCTTATTTTCTGCATGTTGATTATTATCATGATTGACCATGGGCACAATAATCAACGGGATTTGTAGAACCCGAACAAAGATGAAAAGAGGTAAACTTCCACCGGCTGTCGGCATTTTACCATCGGCTCGCCAAGTGCTGATTTGGCATCCACCATCATTTCTCGCTTAGGTCTTCGAGGTCATCTCGGCTTCAAACTTTTCCCAATCAAAACCATGATGAGCCAAAATTGAAAGCTTGTCTCCCGTTTTGATTGTTTCACTAAAATCCGGACAAGTTCGAATTTCCTTACCCCGAATCAAAGCCAGTGGATTGAGATTGATACCAAGCCGGGCCCCGGTTTCGATAACCTGAAGTTGTAGCTGAGCCCAGGTTAGCCCCACAGATTTGACCGGAATGACTGTGTGCGGATTCGCCCCTTCGGTATTTCGCAACATCCGTTCTGCGACCAGAGAGGAGAACGGATCCTGGCATTCCTGTACAACCGCAAATAGTTCAAAGGATTCCTGAATGGGAACCGAACGAAAGTTTTCAAACAAGAAACCGTTGCTGGGGTCGACAAGAATATGTATGATCCGAGTCTGTTTACCGGCAAAGCGCTCAACTAGGTCTACGATGGTCTGAGTGGTCGCGTCAGAGTCCGGCACCGAAGGCTCAACAGGAAAAATGATCACCGCTTTGCTCGCAGTCAGATTAGCGCGCTTATAAGTCGCTTGGTCCAGGATTCTGCCTTTGACAAAGCAGATGTTTTCCTGGTTGGCCAGTTCAGGCGGGAGTTCATTGAGCCGGCCATCGACAATACAGAACTTGGCTTCAGGCTCGACGTGTCCGATCTCCTGAAGCAACATTTGAATTTGAAAAACATTCGGGAAATTGAATATTACATAGGCCTGCTTAAACTTGTTATCCATCAAACCAAATCTCCTCTGATCTCTCTGATTAATTTTGTGCTCAACAAAAGCGGTGAAAAAACTGGCGAGGACGGCTATACCGGCAGTGCCAACAACGATGGTCGTCAACCTCCCATAGAGTGTTCCCGCTGAAACGTCCCCATAGCCGACGGTACTAAATGTAGCCCAGGTTACCCACATAGATGTAAGCCAATCTACTTGTTCAAAGATGCGATAGCAAATCATGTGGAAAATAAATCCAATGGTTAACAGAAAAACGGAGCGCAGCAATGCCGCTTTGCTGGCGGTTATCACCATCCGTCGACGCAGTCGCCCCAGAAACAGGAATAGGTTCATTTTCTAAGCTTCCGTAGTAAAACGATTCGAGAATGATTCAGGGGTGCTCACTGCCTGGGCCTAGTTCAGAATACTCCACGAAACATCCTTGTCTTCGTTTATTTCGAAGATTTCGAGGCCGCTGAACGTATTTACAGCGCCTTCATATTTATCCGCTGTCAGATCTTGCCGGGTGAAATATCGATCATGTTGAAAATTTGCAGGTTGTAAGTATTCTGTCGCAACGGGAAATTGTTCTAACCTGTCAAATTTTTGCAACAGCTCGGCGATTAGATCATCTGAATAAAAATGCCCTATAATCCAGCCCCAATGCCCCCCGGTAAACGATGGTACTTCTGCTTTTAGAGGAATTGTCTTAAAACCGACTGCCTTCATGGTATTATTAATGCACAAGAAGGTATCCTTGGAGTGTAGTGGCGATGTGGCCTGGGTAATAATAACACCGCCTTTTTTCAGGACACGCCGAACACGATGAAATGACTCAACGGTGTAGAGAATTGACAAAGGCAGCGTGCGCGGGTCCGGATAATCCATGATGATTACGTCATACTTTTGTTTGATATCTCGAGCAAAAAGATTGGCATCGTGATTAACGACGATCAATTCCGGGTTGCGAAACTGCTGGTCTGTGCCGCGATAGTCGACCCTCTTCTCAGGCAACAGTGCGATTTGCAGAGAGTCATAGCCAAATTCGCCCGGTCGCCCGAGCTCCGCAACATGTGGCAACGGCTCTCCCGGGAACAGTACTCCGGATTTCAGGACGTGTAAATTCTTCGCCCGGTGATACACACTATCATTCCAGGCCAGCATATCCCGCTGAGTTGAACAGATCCTGATGACGGCAGGATCGTACTCAACCAAAGTTATCGAATTAACAAAAGATACTTTGGTGAGAACATTAGCCACCAAGCCGTCGCCGCCACCAAAGATTGCGACGTCCAACTTAGACTCCGGGACCCCAATGCTTTGATGGTAGAGATTACATAACAGCGTTGGATAGAGGGCCATGCGGTCCGTGTATCTTCCTTTATTCAGTTGTGAAGCTTGTTGAAAGTAGGTATCATAAATGAGAGTCGCGTGCCCGGATCGTTTATTCTTGGTGATCGCAACAATTTGCTTACCCGTGTTTTCAATATAAACGATGGGATCGGTGTAGAATTTCTGTTGCAAGGAATAAACGATCCGGGGCGTAGCAGCGTAGCCGCCTATCAATATTATTGTAACAATGGCGAAAGCAAGTTGTAGTTTCAGCGGTCGTTCCACCATTTTTTGCCGCATAAAAAACCAGAAGGTCATGCCCGCAACCACAAAGTTGAGCGCCCCTGCAACATAACCGATTTGTTCGAAGCGAAATGCATACAGTAGGACCGAATAGAAGAGCCAGCCACCAATGCCCGAGCCGATGTAATCCCATGCATTTGTATCAGCGATATTATCCGCCAGTTGAGCATAGTATTCATTCACCCGTTGTGCCAATGGGATTTCTGCGCCGATCAAAAGACCGATACCGAATGTAAAAAGGAATCGTATTAGATAAATTTCTTCCGGTATATAAGCATTGCCCACAAAAAGTACCTGGACCGCGATTGAACCGGCAACGGCCAATGTTATTTCGATGGTGATAAAGGCCCGGATAAGATTCATGAACTTTGCTTGCGAAAGCTCGGTCTTCCTCAAATAATATCGCTGG
>SMXC01000026.1 GCA_004356825.1 Caldithrix sp. | reverse complement strand
GCCCTTGCAAAGGCCGCACATGTTATCGCAACACCTTTGCTGCGGGAATCGGCTACCGTTGGCGGCAACATTTTGCTGGATACGCGCTGCTGGTTTTTCAATCAGTCCTTCTTATGGCGTGAATCAAAAGGCTTTTGCCTGAAGGCAGACGGTGATGATTGTCTGGTCATTCCCCAAAAGGAGATCTGCTACGCAACTTATTCCGGTGATCTGGCACCGGTTTTTATGGTTTTAGATGCGATGTTCCATCTTGCAGGCCCGGAAGGCAACAGAGAAATTCATTCAAGTAAATTCTTTACTCACGATGGCATCACAATGAATGTTAAACTTCCCGAAGAAATTCTCACCCACATCTCTCTGCCAAAAGAAGCGCAATCCATGAAAGCAGCTTATCGGAAGCTGCGCGTCCGCGACTCCATGGATTATCCGGTGCTGGGAACCGCCGTTGCGCTGCGTTTGCGCGGACAGACAATCGACGAATTGAAAATCGCGATCACCGGCACCGGCACCACGCCGTTTATTTATGATGAGATTACCGACAAATTCAAAGGCGATCAGTTGACCCCCGAGTTAATCGACAATATCAGCAATGAGGTGATGGAAGAGGTGCAGCCATACCGCAACGTGCATTTTTCGCCGCAATACCGCAAGGCCATGGTGGGAGTTTATCTCAAACGACTTTTAACCGAGCTTGCCAATCTTTAGAGTCCTTTTCAAAATAAACACCGAAATACACCGAATAAAACCGAAATTTGCGGGGGCAACCACAATGATATTCAGTGTATCTCGGTGTTCTTCGGTGTTAAAATATTTATAAAGATGAAAGAAATGATGAAAGCTATCGTGAGCATGGAGCACGGCGGCATTGATAAACTGTGCTTTGAAGAGATGCCTGTACCAAAAATCTCTGCGGATGAAGTTTTGGTTGAAGTCAAAGCCGCAGCTCTAAACCACCTCGACCTGTGGGTTCGTGGTGGATTGCCAGGATTTAAATTGCAGATGCCGCACATCTTTGGCTCTGATGCCGCAGGAGTCGTGGCTGCTGTTAGCGACGTGGTTGAGTAATAGCAAAGTTGGAGATGAAGTCATACTGGCCCCGGCTGGGGGTGCGGAGCCTGTCACGACTGTCTCAGCGGCGATGACAACCCATGCGCGACCGCCAGATGTTAGGAGAGACCACGCAGGGTACTTATGCTGAATATGTTAAAGCACCTGCAGGAAATGCCTTGTTGATTCCGGATGGATTATCTGATCAGCAACCGCCAGTACCGACGAAAAAATTGCAAAAAGCCGGCGAGCTAGGTGCAGACGGACTGATCAACTACACGGAAAAGAACTTTCTGCAGGAAGTCAAACGGCTGACAAATGAAAGAGGTGTGGATATCGTATTTGAGCATGTCGGCAAATCGACGTTGGAGAAGTGCATCAAAGCCTCGCAAAAGGGCGGCCGTTTGGGGCCCTGCGGCGCTACAAAAGGCTGCGACCCGATCTACAGACTTGCGTTATGTCTTTTTTAAAGCGCTCAAGATATTCGGTAATTTCATGGGCAGAAAGGAAGGCCTAAAAAAAGCGCTGCATTTTTTCCGGAAAAGTTGAAACCGGTCATCGACACTCCGTTTCCTTCGCAAAACGCAGCAAAAGCGCACCAGAGATTGATGAACCGGGAGCAGTTTGGGAAATTGATATTGAAGCTCTGATAATTTTTTCGGCTAAGTTAATTATTGACTTTCACGAAGGAAATGTATAATATGTTTATACATAAATGTGGAGACCTTTTATGAAAGCGAGTGTAGTTGATTTGCGTTATAAAATGAACGATATTTTGAAAGCGTTGGCTAGAAACGAGGAAGTAACTGTACTTTATCATGGAAAAGTTAAAGGTGTGATTGTGCCCGTGAAAAAGGATGCTAATAAAAAAGTGACCGATCATCCTTTTTTTGGAATGCTTAAAGATAATGATAAAAAACCCGTTCAGGAGATTGTTGATGAACTAAGAAAGCCGAGATATGATATTTGATACTGATATTTTTATCTGGGTTCAAAGGGGAAACAAAAAGGCAGCCAGCAAGATACAAAAATCTAAGAATAGATATCTTTCCATTCAAACATATATGGAGCTTTTACAATGCGCCGAGAGCAAGGCACAACATAAATTTGTAAAAGATTTCATTACTTCTTATGGCTTCACTCTTCTGCCATTGACTGAAAATATAGGGCATAGAGCCTCAATCTACATTGAAGAATACACCCTCTTTTCCGGACTGAGATCGGGAGATGCGCTTATCGCTGCTACGGCTGTAGAAAATAATATTACCCTGATTTCAAGTAATGCAAAACACTTTAAAGCTATTAAAGATTTGAGGTTTAAGGTTTTCAAGCCATAAAGTCTGTAATTTCTTTCTGGAGAGATAAATATTTCAGGACGTGCTTAAAGGGTATTCGCGAGCAGTTTGGCAAACTGATTTTGAAACCCTGAGTTTCACGTGCCAACCTCATATTTTAACCTGAGATGCTTTTCAAAACACAATTTCATGAGGGAATCCGCAACGGTTCGATTGCGCTGACCTTTCGCGCCTGGAAGTCCGTGCGTGCCAAAGTGGGTAAGCAGTACCGGTTTGGCCCTGAAGAGGGAGTAGAAGCTGACGCTGTCGAATGAAGTAGGTGTCTCTGCAATTGATGCTGAAGAAGCCCACCGTTCCGGTTTCACGAGCGCCACAGAACTTCGTGATTTTCTCATAAAGCACTCAACGACATTCACCTCAAAATCAACGGTATTTCGTGTTCCTTTCATTATGTTAACAGCTCTGATGAGGTACCGCAGGCGGATCTTTCGCTTGCAGAAATACAAAGAAAACTTGAAAAAATGGACCGCTTGAGCATGCATGGACCCTGGACTAAACAAATTCTTGAAATCATTGCCCAGAACCCGCACACGGCTGCCTCCAAACTTGCGCCTCTGCAGGGCAGTGAGACCAGACCGTTTAAAGCGGACATACGCAAGCTGCAAAAGCTGGGTTTGACCGTGAGCTATGAGGTGGAGTATGCGTTGACTCAGCTTGGAAAAGCATGCCATGTTTTGTAATTTTAGTTGATTCCGCAGCCCTTTGTTACTATCTTTTATTTGTCATTAGCCCAAAATAAATCAGAGTAGTCAAGAAAGGCTACTTATAGATGAAGAAGATAGATTTAAGGCGAGCAAGAAAACAAAAAGACTTCATGGATATTGATCTCGTATAATTTACATATTGTATTTTAGGGAGAATACCTGGATTGAATATTAAAAACATCACCATCCTCGGCGCCGGCATCATGGGCCGAGGCATCGCTCATGTATCCTGTTTTGGTGGGTTTCAAACTGTACTCTATGACATCTCCGAGGAGATGCTGGAATCCGCATCCGCCAGCATCCAAAAGAACTACGACAAAGCGGTTGAAAAAAACCTCCTCACTGCTGTGCAGGCGAAAGAGGCCTTTTCAAAGCTTGAGCTCAAACAGGATTTGCAGGAAGCTGTTTCCGGGGCGGATTTTGTCATCGAGGCGGTGCCGGAAAAAATTGACTTAAAAGTTGAGATGTACAGCCAACTCGACAAGCTATGCAAGCCCGAGACCATTTTTGCTTCCAACACTTCGTCACTCAGCATCACGGAAATGGCAGCCGCAACCGACCGGCCGCAACAGTTCATCGGCATGCATTTCTTCAATCCGGTACATATCATGAAGCTGGTGGAAATTGTCAGGGGTCTGGAAACCAGCGAGGAAACTATCGCCGCTACAAAAGGCGTTGGTGGAAAAATGGGCAAAGAGACCGTGACTATCAAAGAGTCGCCCGGCTTTATTACCAGCAGAATCAACGCCATGATTGGCAACGAGGCCTTTTACATGCTGCAGGAGGGCATTGCCAGCCCCGAGGAAATCGACAAGGCGCTCAAGCTGGGCTTGAATCACCCCATGGGACCGTTCGAGATGGTAGATTTGGTCGGTCTGGATACCCGCCTCAGCATTCTCAAATTTCTGCATCAAACGCTTGGCGAAAAGTATCGTCCTTGCCCGTTGCTGGAGCAGTATGTGCGGGCCGGAAGGTTAGGGCGCAAGACCGGCAAAGGCGTCTATGATTATACCCAAAAATAAAATGGCACTGTTTATGGTTTCCTTATTTACCAAACAATAATAAAAGATAAAGATGCCCCATCATAACGATTTTTCTCGCCAATCAACTTTGCCTCCGCACCTTTACTGCCAGGCAGTAATCCCGAAAGTTTCCCGAACGTTTGCCATTAGCATTCGTGTTTTAAAGGGTGATTTTCATAAATCGGTACTCTGTAGTTATTTGTTGTGCCGTATTCTTGATACCGTAGAAGATTCTTCTTTTCCGGATTTTGCACATCAGGAAACCGTTTTCAATTCTTTTACCGAGCTATTTTCCCGGGAGGATTTTTCAGACAGAGCGATCCAAAGCTGGCTCGAACTATTTTTTACAACTGCCCTATTGCGGCAGGATGAAGGTGACTATTACGACCTGCTTCGAAATACCGATTTGGTCATTGCAAACTTCCTGACCCTTCCCGGCAACTATCGTAAGGTGATAAAAGATTGCATCATAGAAATGTCCAGGGGTATGCTGAGTATGGTTTCGAAGCGGCAGCAAAGCAGTACGCCGTTTTTTCTAAAAACAGAAGCCGACCTTGACAAATACTGTTACTTCGTGGCTGGAACAGTCGGTGTACTGACTGCCAGACTGCTGCGCGAATACTCAGGCCGGATCAATCACTCCCTTTTCAATTACCTCGAGGGAAAATCTGTTTCTTTCGGCTTAGGCCTGCAGATGACAAATATCCTGAAGGACTGTTGGGCGGATTATCAAAGAGGCCTGTGCTATATTCCGGAGACCATGATTTCGAAACATAACCTGAGCGCCGCGGGTTTCTTTGAACCCCAAAATCTTAAAAAGGCACAAAAAACCATAGATGATTTGATAACCCTGGCGGCGGGTCACCTTGATGATGGCCTGGATCTAATCCTATCCATACCCAGGAGTCAGTTCAGAGTTAAACTGTCGTGTTTGTGGCCCTTGTTTTTTGCCATCACCACGTTGATTGAAACGAAAAGAAACAGGAAGCTGCTTTTAGGGGAAGTCGTGAAGATTTCCAGGGCGAGGGTTCAAAAACTGATGCGAAAAACGACACTTTTAGGCTGGAATAACAAAAGCATTGGTAATTACTACGAAAGTTTTCGCGTGTTATTGTAAGACGGAAGATGGTGTGTCTTAGAGGCGACCCAGAGGCTTTTAAAAAAGCGCACAGTCGGGGCCCGGCCCCTGAAGGGACCTCTCTTAACCAGCCGAATTTTGACGGGTTCGAAATAATTATTTAAAGGCAGTGTTGTTTTGGCTTTTCCCAGACTATTCGAACTTAAACTCTTTAGTTTTTCGAAAATCTGAAAGAGATAGTCAACATAAACCGTCTTTCCCGTGTTATAGAGGGTTCCCAAAAAGGCCTTGACAATTGTTTGATGGTTTGCTATAATTCAAAGTTATAAATTATTGTAATTTTAATACTTCTCTCCACTTAGTTTTCTTTTGAATTTCGGTAGAATACCACTTTCCACCAGACAGGCGGGGAATGTTTTGAATGCAACCTTTCATTAAGTTATAACCAGTCTCTTTTCATGAAAATCGATGGATAAAATAGGCAAATTTGAAATTGTCAAAATATTAGGCAAGGGTGGGATGGGCGTTGTTTACAAAGGCCGCGACCCATTTATTGAGCGCGATGTAGCCATTAAGGTTATTCTGGAACGCGCTTTAGGTCTTCCCGAAATAAAAGAGCGATTCTACCGCGAAGCTCGTTCCGCCGGAAAGTTGTCTCATGAAAACATAACCGTGGTTTACGAAGTCGGAGAGGTCGACGGCAATCCATACATTGTCATGGAGTATCTGGAGGGCGAGGAACTCAAGAAAATCATAACAAATAAAAGAGATATCCCGCTCCAGAAAAAAATCAGCTATGCTATCCAAATTTGCAAAGGATTGCATTACGCTCATTCCAAAAAGATAGTTCACCGGGACATTAAGCCCGACAATATCCAGATATTGAAGGATGGCAAAGCCAAGATCATGGATTTCGGCATCGCCAAACCCGAAGCAAGTACCCTAACTCGGACGGGTATAATGGTTGGAACGCTTGCTTATATGTCCCCCGAACAGATTAAAGGGACCAAAATCGACAACAGGTCGGATATTTTTTCATTCGGCGTACTTTTTTACGAGCTGCTGACTTACAAGAGACCGTTCGTTGGTGATAGTACCACTATCATGTACAAAATTGTGCATGATGAGCCGGAAAAGATGGAGCTTCAAGAAGATGACCTGGGCAATCTTCTTCAAGAAATATTGATGAAATGTTTGGAGAAAAATCGCGACGATAGATATCGTAATTGCGCCGAAATTGTCGAGGACTTAGAAAAGCTTATTAGCTTCAAAGGAATTCAACAAAGCATCGTCGAACTTTTGGACCAGGGAAAAACTCTATGCCAGCAGAGGAGACCGGAAGCGGTCGAAAAGTTTGATGAAATCCTGAAGCTGGATCCGGAGCATGCAGAGGCCAAACGGTTAAAAGAAGAGTGCCTGAAAAATATTGATAATGTAAAGACGATTCTTCTTGACAGACCCAAGATAAAACCAGCGAAAGTGGCAGTCAAAAAAGTCGTAGCTAAATCCAAAGCACCTCCCCGCAAGCGAAGCCGAAAGGGAGTCTATGTTTTCATGGTGCTTCTTTTACTCGCGGCCGGGTCATTTGTTTTTCGGGAACAACTTAAAGATTTCATTGAACAAGCTGCTGGCGGAAAGACGAAAATTGCTGCAAAAGCGTCGGCGTCGCTTGAAACTGTCAAGCAAGAAATGATTCGGGCCAAGTCTTTAGCCGGACAAAGCCAGGCCTCAATAAATGCTCTGGAGGTTTTTAGGGTCGCGGTTAATTTTGAAAATCGAGCGATTAAGGCGGAAAAGGCTGGTAATTTTCCAGAGGCCCAAAGCTTATTTGCTCGAGCTGGAGTAAAATACGTAGAAGCTGCAAAGGCGGCAGCAAAGAAATTAGATCTCGCGTCATTTAAGAGGTCAGCGACTCAAGCCAGGCAGAGCGTTTTGAGTGCCGAGAAAAAGGCTCTAAAAGATGGAGCCAAAGATATGGCCTCATACAAAAAAGCCAAGATTTTTCTGGCGAGCGCGGGTAATGAGTTCAAACAAGGAAAATATGAATTGGCAGGGTCGGCATTTGCTTCTGCCGAGTCCTTCTTTAATAGAGCAATCAAAGAAGCTGCTGATCTTAGAAGAAAGAAGATGAGCAATCGACAACTCATCTCGGAAGTAAATGACGCAAAAGAAGAAACAACTCAAGCCAAATCAGAGGCTGACCGAAAAAACGCCAAGTCGTTGGCGAGAGAAGCTTATGATTTTGCTTCAGGCAAAGAGAGCGAAGGGAAAAACCATCT
>SMXC01000349.1 GCA_004356825.1 Caldithrix sp. | reverse complement strand
TCAGAACCACCAAAAATATATGAATATAAATTCATGCCTACGTATGCAGCCACAAGGTAGATCATTAGCTCGCGGAGTTTCTTTTTATAGCCTACCCTGAATGCAACGGCGGACAGAATCGACTGACCGATCAACAAGCCAATGCCACTATCAAACGGCTCATATTTATCAGACACCATACCCACTACGCTCCAACTTACTGCGCCAGCTACTACCCCTGCAAAACCAGCGCTGATCCGGCTATTCATAAATATAACGCTTCGCATCAGCGGTCAAAATGAGCGCGTAGCGGGCATTTTGATCCGACTGGATGCGCTTGTTAGGCGTCGCTACTTTCATAAAAAACTTCATATAGTGCCGACGTCTCTTCTTTCTCTAAGAGAAAGTCATCGTCTTCAGGATAATACTTGGCTCTTTCTGGGCGATTCCCCGCGAATTTTTTTACCGCCTCCATAGATTCCCAATGAGTTACTAGTAAAAAATGAGCGACGTCTTTTTCAACATTTCGTAAAAAAAGTATCTTTTTCAAACCCTCGACAGAACCATAATCTGGAGCTGCTCTCTCTTTCATGAATTCGGTATATTCATCTGCTTTGGAAACGCCGACAATTCCATGCCACATTCTAACTATCATTTCTTTGCTCCCGATGAAATATTAATCTAATCGTCATCGTTTCTTATTTGGAGACGCATAACGCCTCGTATCAGCGGTCGCCAAAAGGCTACGCCTTTTGGCGAGCCGACTGCATGCGTTTGTTAGAAGGCAATTTTGTAAATTCCGATTTGTTCACTTATGCCCTTTACGTGCACAGTGTCAAAATGCTCAGTTTCGATCTCTGAGATCAACCGTTTCCTAGTCATTTCGGAAATCAAAATAGTGCTAGATTGATCACTAAAGGCTAAACCGCAAAGCCGGCTTGCTAAGTTTATTGCGCCTCCCATAACCGTATATTTGATTCGGTCACTTGAACCAAAATTTCCTAACCTTACACTGCCAGTATTAATTCCGATCTTTAACTTAATCGAAGGCAAGTTATTTTTAGTTGAATTCTTGTTCAGGGCATCGATTTCCCTAGCAAGGTCGATTGCACAGCTGCATGCTGTGGATGGATGTGATTTTTTCCCATCAATTCCCCAGAACGCCGAACCAGAATCACCGACAAAGGAATCGAATATGCCGTCGTGTGAAACAACGGTCCTAGTTAACATTTCGTAATACTCGCCAAGGATTTCAGATATTTTACCTGAGCTAAATCCAAGATCATTTTCCGTATACAGCAGTACATCCACAAAGACCAGCGTTAGCTCTGCGTCATTCGAAAATCTCTCAAGCGCCTTTTCTCCATCTTTAAGAATCATTTCCAATACGTGTTCTCCAGCATACATGCCGAGTGCATCTCTTAGGAGTTTGTTTTCGTTTTGAGAGTCCATTGCCTTCTAACGCCCCGCATCAGCGGACCAGCTCTGCTGGGTCCGGCTGCATGCGTTTGTTATGTGATTTTCGCACAGGCTTTTCACTGACGGCGGCTTTCATGTTCGATTTCCAATTTTCTCTTTTGCGCAGTTTTGATTTCACTCCATGTAGATCCAGATTGAATAGCAGCCCATCGCTCATTATATTTTTGAAATGAACGCTCGAATACTCGTTCTAGTTTTATTTGATTCTCGTTTTCCAGGCTTTGAAGCAGGTTTAAGTAATCCCACAATACATCACCTAGCTCGTCTTCAAGGAAACAAGTCCGCCCAGTTTCAATTTCTTCTTCAACTTCACCCACCTCAGATTTGATTTCATCGAGAAAGGTATTGCTATCATTCGACCAATTATAATTTTTATCAGATTGCTGCTTAGCTTTAACGATCTCAAGAAGCCCAACGATATGTTTTGGATTCATTTTCCATTAGCCTCAACTTGTTTTTGAATTCCGTAACTCTCTAAATGCGATATCACATAACGCCCCGCATCAGCGGCAAATTGCAAGCGCCAGCGCAGTAATTTGTCCGACTGCAGGGGCGATTGTGTGCCTGGTCTTGTTATGGGTTTATCCATCACGGACGATTCTCACGGCAGGATTGTCTTTATCATCCTCAATGATGACCCAAAAACCACAATCAAGGCAATTCCCCTCTGACTCGTATTTGTAGATCCAACGGTCTTGCTGAACATCGTAGCCGCCTTGAAGGTCTTTAAAGGTTTGCGGATACATCTCTTTGAGCATCGCTAGGACTTCTTCGTCGTTCAAATCGGAGCCAGAAGCCGCAGCACTCCCTACACCAAGAAGTAGAGTCAATAGAACTTTATTCATCACAACACAGACTCATAACGACTAGCATCACTGGAATTTTGCGGCGCGTAGCAGAGCAAAATTTCCATGTGTATGCACTTGTTAGGGATTTATATCTGAAAATGTCTTGAATAGTTTGTTAGCTTCTCGAAGCATTAAAATATCATGCTCCCGTAAATCAGACTCGTCATCTCGCTCATCTGTAATACTGATCTTCACCAACTTTTTGTATGTGGCGGATACTATCAGAGACGAATCAAAGAGTTTCTTAGCTAAAATTCTGTCATCCTTCTTAGAGCGAGAATATAATTCGTAAGCTAGGCCGGGAATTGCTCTATTTTGAAACTCTGGATACACTGGTTTTTGTAGCCAGCTTTTCTCTACCCCGTCAAATATAAAATCAAAGTCATATAACTCTTCCCAAGCAATTGTGTCTGGCAGTATGGAACGTACAGATTGAGATCTATAAGCAATTTCATTACGTAGTTTTTCAACGATTCTTGTATTTTCTGTTTCAGCTTTTCGGGAATCATCAAGAGACTGATAAAACCAACTAAAAAAACTTATAAAGACCGAAGATATTAGTAATAATCCTAAATTGCTATTAAAAAACCTCCATGTAGTAAGACTCTCATTTTTAGGTAAACACAAATCATCTCTGATATTAAGTCGTAAACGCTCTTCCTCAATTATTTCCATTTTCCTTTCTTCCGAGACCATTACTTTACTCCCTAACGCCGCATTAACCGGTCGACAAAACGCGTAGCGTTTTGGCGATCCGGTTGAATGCATTGTTAGGCGGTTCTAGTGAAAGTTGGAATTTCATCATTATTTCGGCCCAGATAGTAAGAGGCATTTTTTTGGGAAGGAAAGCGCCTCAAAGTTTTGAGTCATGTTTTGGAATTCTAACAGCGTACATCAAAAGGAGACCTCTCGACAATTTTACGGACTTCGCCCGACAGATGGTCAATTACTAGATTCTCTGGTTCGGGATTATGGGCTTGTCGCCTCGCGACGTAGGAAAATCGTTTCACGCCATTGATCCATAATTCCCAGCCCCCAGGGTATTGTCCGTTGCCGTAGAAATCCTTTGGGATCAGGGCTTCCTCGAGCCGGTGGAGCTCTGGGTTGACTTCCAGGGTACTGACTCCAATTGCCCCGACACCCCATTCCCGAGGTGTGTCATTAAATCGGTGATACCCGAGATCTAGAATCGGGATTAAGGACCCTTCACAGCCCCATTCAAAAATGCGCGCTTTTAATGCCTCATGCTTTTGTATTTCATCACCAAAGATCGTGAAATAGAGTTTGTCGATTTGACCGTATACGGCTTCAATCTGATCGATAGAAACCTCCTTCCATTTTTGGTCATAGCTGTCATTTTGGATCGGCGCATTGGAATTGTTCCAAATGCGCTTTAACTGGGACTGAAATCCTTCGTGATTCCTGGGGTAGCCTGCCGATACATATAGCTTTCCATCTTTAAAGCTGACTGCTTTAGCAGAAGTAATTTCGAAACTTTCCGCGGCATTTGAAAGTGGTATCGCCAGGGAAAATAGAATTACGAACAGGACTCGATTAGTTAGCATTTTCTGGTTTCCCCTCTGACCGCCTAACGCCTCGCATCAGCGGTCAGCAAAGCGCGTAGCGGTTTGCTGATCCGCCTGCATGCGTTTGTTAGTGTATCTCTTATGCTACTACCTCAATCAATGAGTAATGGAAATACTCGGTGCACTTGATAATGTTTGATAGACCACGCAATAGCGCTCCGTAAGCTTGATTAATGAATCTAGTTGGTCCTGATCTGCATCGCTTTCCAAATTGAAATGAAGACGGATACTTTGAAAGCCAACAGGCGTCTCTTTTGAAACCCCAAGGGTACCTCTAAAATCAAGATCGCCCTCGGCGCTAATAGTGGCATCGCGGAGATCCACTCCAATTGCAGTGGCTACCGCCCTCAAGGTAACTCCAGCACAAGCAACTAATGCTTCCAGTAACATATCTCCTGAGCATAAAGAAAGCCCATCGCCGCCTGTAGCAGGATGAAGGCCTGCTTCAACCAGGGCATTACCTGTTTCAATTTTACAAGTTATACCCTCCCCGATTCGAGCATTCGCTTTAAGTATTACTACAGCCGTTTCTGGTTGATCTCTGTACTTCTGCTTCAATGGAGCCTGAAGTGATTTAAGTTCCTCTGCTTCCATATTGCCTCCAGATTAAATAAATTTATTTTCGTATTTTGTAGATACACTAACGCCCGCATCAGCGGTCGGAGCAAGCGCAGCTTGCGGAGATCCGACTGCATGTGTTTGTTAGAAGGCATTTGTCATCTATGTTTAATCTTCGCAATGTAATTGCTCTTTTTGTCTTGTCCCAAATTCACCTCGGGATCACCTCGCAATATCGTCAAAGCCTCCTTCTCCGTTATGCCAGAAATAATTGCAAGACGCTCCAATGTTCTCCAGCGCCATTTACCATGCTTTAAGGAGTCCTTCATTCGACTCAGCGCTTCACCCCTTTCCGTGTGAGATAAATCTTCAGATCGGTGCTGCTCTGCTACATAGTCTTTAGAAGTTGAGTGGAATTTATGGACGGCCTCTTTCACAATCTCCAACTCATCCCGAATTTGATCCATTTCTATGTCAAGATGCTCAGAAATATCATGTAGCCGAATACTTCGTCCTTCGCCCCAAGAAATAGTGATGTCACCTCTACCTAGAAGAGCCCTAAATTCTTTTCGAAAAAATACTGCTCCTAAAGTCAGAAGAATGAATAGTAAAAATGGCCAATCCAGTAACCTCCCTAATAGCTCTTTATGTGTTACAAAAAATTCCTCTATCATATCGGTATCGCCTTAATTTGTTTTGCCTTCTAACGCCTTTCTTCAGCGGCCCAGCTTCGCTGGGTCCGTTGCAAGAATTTGTTAGAGGCTGATTTCAATATCGTCAATCTTCCACCCGCCTTCATTGATCATTCGTATGGTTTGTTTTTCTTGTGATGTGGACTCATTTCC
>SMXC01000348.1 GCA_004356825.1 Caldithrix sp. | reverse complement strand
GTCCTTAGATAAAATGTCGGCGCGAAATGGGCCCAACATTTTTTTCTTGTGCTTCAAGTTCCAATTCAATACCGACGACATCGCCTAATAGTTGTAAATTCTCCGATTTTGCCAACCATGGCGTAAATTCTTTGGGTTCATTGTTCCAAACATTCTTCAAATCGACTTGTTCAAGTAGACCCAGTTGAGCATGGTTGTCTGTCATAGTTGTAAACTCCCACACCCAAACTTACTTTTGACTATAATTTGACCGGGCTGACTATGTTTCACGTGAAACATTTGCGACTCGCGGGCGACCCAGGTGAACCAGAAGAATCGAAATGTCCGCTGGCGAAACACCGGAAATTCTAGAGGCCTGGCCAATTGTTTCAGGTCGAATCTTGTCGAGTTTTTCACGAGCTTCGGTGGAGAGCGCTCTGATGGACAGAAAATCAAAACTTTTCGGAATGGCCTTTGAGTCTAATTTGCGCACCCGCTCGGCCTGCTCATTTTGCCTCCGGATGAAGCCCTCGTACTTTATCTCAAGATCGACTTGTTCCCATACTTGCTGCCAGGACGGGTCGTGCAGGTTATCCAGAATCTCGAGCTTAACCAAGCCCGCCAAATCAGAAAGGTGCAACTCCGGCCGCTTTAACAAATTATAAAGATACTCGTTCTGGGAAATAGGCGTGGTGCCGACTCGAGCCAGAATTTCGTTCAGGTTTTCCGGAGTTACTTTGGCTTTTTTCAAACCCGCTAAAGCGCGGCTAATTCTCGTGCGCTTTAAATTCATTTTATCATAAACAGCTTTTGAAATCAGGCCGAGACGGCGCCCATGATCCATGAGCCGCAAGTCCGCATTATCCTGGCGCAAAATCAGCCGGTGCTCGGCCCGGGAAGTAAACATGCGGTACGGCTCGATTGTACCCTTGGTAACCAGGTCGTCAATGAGAACACCTATGTAAGCCTCGGAGCGGTTGAGGACAAACGGCGCTTCTTTGCGAATTTTTAACACCGCATTGACGCCAGCCATAAAACCCTGGCAGGCCGCCTCTTCGTAACCCGTTGTGCCGTTTATCTGACCGGCGAAAAACAAATTCTCAACCCGCTTGGTTTCCATATTCGCATTGATTTGGGTTGGCTCAAAGTAGTCATATTCCACAGCATAACCCAATCGGGTGACTTTGGCATTTTCAAGTCCGGCGATTGAACCAATGCCGGCCAACTGAATTTCCTCCGGCAGACTTGTTGAGAATCCGTTGACGTAATATTCCGTGGTACTTCTGCCCTCTGGCTCCAGAAAAATTTGGTGCCGATCCTTGTCTGCAAAGCGGTTTATTTTATCTTCCACCGACGGGCAGTAACGCGGTCCGACACTTTTAATTCTGCCGGTAAACATCGGCGACCGGTCGAAACCCTTGCGCAAAATGTCGTGGGTTTGAGAATTGGTGTACGTTAAGTGGCAGGGCATTTGTTCAAGGTCAAGCGACTCGGTCTGATGCGAAAAAGGCATGGGGGGTTCATCGCCGGGTTGAATTTCCGTTTTTGAAAAATCAATTGAAGTACCATCCAACCGTGGCGGTGTGCCTGTTTTCAGGCGACCGGACTCGAAGCCTAACTCCACCAAACACTCGGTCATTCCTTGCGCGGAAAACTCGCCGGCACGGCCAGCCGGATATTGAACTTCGCCAATATGAATGACGCCGTTCAGAAAGGTCCCCGCCGTTATGATGACCGACCATGCTTCGATTAAACCGCCGGTTTCAGTGTAAACGCCATAAACCTTGCCATTTTCTACTTTCAAGCTCACACCCATGCCCTGGCGTAAATCCAGTTTCTCCTGCTTTTCACAGGCCTGGCGCAAGCGGTCGGCATAGACGGCACGATCGCACTGGGCACGCGGCGACCAGACCGCCGGACCCTTCGAGCGGTTGAGCATGCGAAACTGAATTCCCGCGTGGTCCGTGACCAGAGCCATTTCACCGCCGAGCGCATCGATTTCTTTGACAAGCTGCCCCTTTGCCAAACCCCCAATCGCCGGATTGCAGGACATTTGCCCGATGGTAAAAATGTTCATCGTGAGCAGCATGGTTTTAGCGCCCATACGCGAGGCAGCCAAAGCAGCTTCGGTGCCGGCATGGCCGCCGCCGACTACGATGATATCGTAGATGTCGCCAGAGGTTTTTTTACTATTCATTTCCTTTTAATCTCTGTTTCCGATGTTTCACGTGAAACATTTGTGCCGTTGGGCCTTTTGCCCCGACGGTATCACTTCCCAATGCAAAACTTTGAAAAAATATTTCCGAGAATATCTTCGCTTGTGACTTCGCCGATAATTTCTCCCAGGTGATCCAGCGCCTGCCTTAAATCTACCGCAACAAATTCGGAGGAAAGCCCCATTTTTAAAGATGTTTGAGCTGCCCGCAGTGCATCAATCGCAGCGCCCAAAGCTTGTTTCTGTCGAATGTTGGTCACAACGGGTTCTCCGTTCAAAGTTTCTTTGCCAATTGTGTGCTTTAGAAAAACACTTTCGAGTTCTTTAAGTCCCCGGTGCTCTTTTGCTGAAATTTCTAAGATCTCATCAATCTCCAAAAGCTCCTTGATTTTTTTTGAGGAAAGTTTCTTTTTTAAATCAACCTTGTTGATGGCAACGATCAGACCGTCTTGTTCTGTCCTCTTTCGTAAAGACAAAACGTGTTCTATCAACTCCAAATCCTCCTGATCCAGGGGACTTGAACCATCAAACAGAAACAGGAGAATGTCCGCTTCTTTGATTTGTTCCAAGCTGCGCTGAACGCCAAGTTGCTCAATTTTATCTTTTGTGCCGCGCACGCCCGCCGTGTCCACCACCCGGAACAAAACACCTCGAATATCCAACTGCTCTTCCAGAACATCGCGGGTGGTTCCGGGAATTTCCGTAACAATGGCGCGTTCCTCTTTCAGCAGCGCATTGAGCAAGCTCGATTTGCCAACGTTCGGCTTGCCGGCGATCACCAACTTTGCCCCTTCGCGCAGGATTTTTCCACGTTTGTAGGTCTGTAGAAAATCTTCGATCTTCTTAATCGTTTTACCCAGCCTGTTCTCGACATCGTCCTTGCTGGCAAACTCGACATCCTCTTCAGCGAAATCCAACTCCAGTTCCAGCAACGAACAAATCTCAATTAGATTTGTTCGCATCTCTTTAACCCGCTTCGAGAGCGCACCTTGAAATTGCGAAAGTGCGGCTTTTAAGCTTAATTCGGTTTTTGCGCGAATAATATCAGCAACGGCCTCGGCTTGCGAAAGATCGAGCCGGCCATTCAAGAATGCGCGTTGAGTAAACTCACCGGGCTCGGCTAATCGGGCGCCGTTTTCTACCACCAGCGCCAGGATTCGCTGGGTCAGGTAATGACCGCCATGGCAGCTTATTTCAACAACGTCCTCAGCGGTGTAAGAGTTTGGGGCCCCGAACACCGTCACCAACGCCTCGTCCAGGAAACCGCCATCCTTTTCTAAGGGCTGCCCTATTTTACCCAAAAGAACCTTGTGAGACTCCGCCTGAGACAACCTAACCTTGCCCTGAAAAACCTTATCCACGATTGAAATTGCACTTGAGCCGCTTATCCGCACCACCGCAATCCCCCCTGAACCGGCGGGAGTTGAAATGGCTGCTATTGTCTCATTTTGAAAAATCATTTTTTTTAGGTTAGACAAAACAGCCCCGCACAAAAGGCGAGGCTATAATAAACTACCGGGCTTGACTCGAAGGTTTTATCGGCCCCGGTAATCGTACTTCCGTCTTTTCTTTTTTGTCTTCTTTTGAGCGGCTTTATGAGCTTTCATTTCTTCGGGAGTTCTAATTTTATATGGAATCAACTTTTCCTGCATAATTGATAAGATATTGAACAAAGCATAATACAGGTTCAGGCCCGATGGAAAACTGTTAAACAAAAGCGTTAGAAATAGGGGCATGAAATAAACCATGGCTTTTTGCTTTGGATCTTTCATCGAGATTTTCTGCTGGATAAACATGGTTACTCCCATGAACAAGGGCAGAATATTCAAGGTGTTTCCATAAAGAGGAATCGTGAATGGCAATATCGCGACCGTGTCGGGTCGGGCCAGGTCCGTAATCCACCAGATAAAAGAAGCACCCCGCAACTCGATGGTAGAGCGAAAGACATTAAACAAAGCGATAAGGAGCGGCATCTGCAAAACCATCGGGATACATCCACCCAAAGGATTTACCCCATATTCCTTGTAGAGCTTCATAACCTCCTGCTGCTTCTTCTGCGCATTATCTTTATACTTTTCATTTAGCTCCTGCATAATCGGCTGCAATGCCTGCATCTCTTTCATCGACTTGTAGCTCTTTTTGGTCAGGGGGAACAACATTAACTTAATCAGTATTGAGAATATCACAATGACCCAGCCGTAATTCGGGATGAAACTGTGCAGCCACCTGAAGCTCCATAAAACAAACTTTCCAAAGGGCCTAAAAATCGACGGACCCAAATCAATGATTTGTTCTAATTCGAAACCATAACTTTTTATAATATCATAATCCAGGGGTCCAAAGTATAACGTATAATTGTCTGTCTTTGACTGCCTTTCATTAAAAGGCATTTTTAAATCGAAGCCGTATTTTTTCCAGGGCTCTTCTTCGTTGGGTTTTTCTACCTGCTCGCCGATAAATCTCACGCCCTGACCTTTAACGCCTTGCGGAATGACCGCCACTGTGAAATATTTTGTTTTAATGGCGACCCAGTCCGTCGGATAAGAACCCAACTGCTTTTGCTCAAACCTTTCATCGACATTGAAGTCTTCTTTATTGTCTCCCTGTAATGCATAAGCTTTCGCGTTTTGCATATCTGCTTTCAGGTCGGGCTCTGTGGATTCAACGCCCGATCGCCAGGTTAAATAGTAATAAGATCCGTCGATCAGATCGCCGATGTTTCTTAGGTCTATTTTCATGGAAATATCATAGCGATCCTGGTAAAAAGTAAACGTCTTTTTAATTTGTCTGTATTCATCAAGGTTTAAAACAAACTCGAGAACATCGGATTGCTTTCTCTCGCTCAGCGTGACCTTTTTTTTGTTCGCCGAAAACAGAAACGAACTCGTGTCTAAAGTGTCTTCCTCGGTTGGGAGCAGAACCCCGAGGTTCCCCTGTCCGTCACCGCCAATAAGTTCAACGTACGAGCCGTCTTCAAGCAAATATTTTTTTAGAAGAAAAGACTTAATACTTCCGCCCCGAGTTGAAAAGACGGCGGTGTACAAGCTCGTTTCAACGGTGATCTCTTCGCTGGTGGCCGACCGGGCCAAAAGTGCGCCATATTTAGATTCCGGAACTTCGGACGTTCCTTCCCGCATTTGGGAGGATATAACCGCGGAGCTCTTTTCCTGGGTCCGGGATGGGGATTCCGTCGGCATGTTTGTTCCCGCCGGTTGCTCTTCCGTCGGCCACGATTTCGACTGTGGCAAAAATCGTTCCTGGTAAAAATCCGTCTGGAGAACAATCAGGATTAACCCGATTATTAAAAAAGCTACAATAGTCTTTTTATCAAATTCCATAATCTTTCGAAACCTTATTTTATCGGATCATAACCACCCGGGTGAAATGGGTGGCATTTGGCTAAACGCAGAACCCCCTTCCACGCACCCAGAAACAAACCAAACTTCCCAATAGCCAGCAATGTGTATTCAGAACAAGAGGGATAAAAACGACAAGAAGATGGAAAGACGGGAGAAATAAATCGTTGGTATATTTTTATTACGGCTATGCCGAGAGATTTCATCTTCAATTAATAGGCTTTATTTTTTTTAAAAGAACGACGAACTCCTCACTTAGTAATTCAAAGTTCGTTCGTTCGAATCCGGGTTTCGCCTGGAGGATAATATGAATTTTTTCCGGTAAACGCTCTTGATTTAATCTTAATATTTCTCGCAGTCTTCTTTTGGCAAAATTTCTTCTAACGGCGCCGCCTATTTTCCTGGAAACAGTGAATGCAAACTTACTCTCTTCTGCCTTTTGGGTTAGTAGTAAAAAGTGTTTGGAACTTACCCGGCGACCGTGGTTGAAAATCTCGTTGAATTCGTTTCTTCCACCAAGAATTCTCCGCTTCTCTAAACGGAACCCTTTCATAGAAACAATGCTAAGTACTTTATTTATCTATCGCTTACGGTTAAACTTTTTCTACCCTTTGCCCTGCGTGATTTTAAAACCAGGCGTCCTGACTTCGTTTTCATTCTCTCCCTAAACCCATGTTTATTAACCTTCTTACGGTTGGATGGCTGAAATGTTCTTTTCATTTTTTACCTTGATAAGTCACTAATGATGATTCGTTTCTACAAAAACTTCAAAACGTATTAATTTTTTAGATTAAAGTCAAGGCAATTCTCTTTTGAAATTCTCTTTTGCACACGGGTTCAGGCTTGATTCAGGAGGGAAATAATGGCCGCCCCTTGGCGTTATGTTTGGTTTATAAACCCCTCCTTTTTTTGATTCTCTTTACCTCCAATATTGCTTACTAAAACCTCTTAACTCAAAGACTCGTCGACATAAGTTGTTACGAAGCCTTTATTTTTTCGCTTGACATTAAGGCCCTTTTTATTAAATTTCAAGCACCCTACCTACCGGCTATGTCATTATAATAACTTGTTGATAAGTATAAATTGTTTACCTTTCGTTGTTGAAGCAGTGACTTTTTTTTAACCGGCTTTTTCTTTTTTGTGTTTGGTTTTTGTTCAGAAAACAGCCGTAAGTCAATTAGTTTTTGTTTGGAAATCATCCGGCTTAGGGAATGTGAATAATTTGTGGATAACTTTGACTCTTGATACGTTTTGTTTGGCGGTCCGTGGTAACTTTAACCGTTTATCATATTAATAAACATTTTTGCTTCATCACATTTTTAAAAGAGGGTTGGTAAAATGTCTCTTTCTCACTCGGCGGCTTGGGATCAGTTTTTGGGTTTAATTAAGGATAGTATCGGGTCTCAGAGTTTTACGACCTGGTTTAAACCCATCAATCCCGTAAAACTAGAGGAACAAAATTTACTTGTTGAGGTTCCGAATACTTTTTTTTCTGAATGGATTGAGGGCCACTACAGCGTTTTAATGGATCAGGCT
>SMXC01000347.1 GCA_004356825.1 Caldithrix sp. | reverse complement strand
TGTCACGTTGGACGGCTGCACGAAAATTGACGCCCCTATGATGGTGCCGACCACGAGAGCGGTGGCACGGGGCAGGGTAATCACTCGACGCAATTTCATAGAGTTTCTATCCTCCATTCAGGACTCGCCGTTGGAATTGTCGCAATACGGTATCGAATACCGGGATTATTCTGCATAGAAGTTCGGGCTAAGTTTTGGCGGCACGGGTCGAGCCAAACTGGAAGATTAGACTTTCTCTCAGTAAGGTTTTTTTATTTCCTGCATCAAATCATCCACAATATCACGGAAGTAGTTTCTGGCCTGAGTCGTGATCTGTCCCGGCTGCCAGCTTTGACCTTCAGCATATTTCACGCGATTTTCCGCCCGCAAGGTGGCATTATAAGTCGACTCTCCCCTCATACTACTTGCTTGTCCGGGTCTTAACTTGGCCGTAAGAAAAATTCGCGATTCCACGGCAACGATGCCCAATTCTCTTTCATCGTCAAATATAAAACGCGCCTGCCATTCCGTGACAACATTAATCTTGTTTGGATAATTACGTGAATCACCAGAACGAATATACCGGTATCTGCTATACACCATCATATCAACAGCTTCATTGAATTCGTCTCCCATTGTCAGTCCAAGGTTGGCGCGAAACATCTTTGGTTTTGTAGCTGAATCTTTGCCACCGGTACCTCCGCAGCCTGCCAGTAAGCTGGCCAATATCAAAAGTACTAGTCCAAAATTTCTTGTATTCATCATTTTCTCCTGCTTTACAATGAATGTTCGAGCGCGCTTTTATTTGCCTGCCCTATGCATTATGATAAATTCTTAAAAACTAATCAAGGGAAACAACTATTTTTCGGAAAAATTATTCGTGAGACACGAAGAGCACGGAGGTCAAATTGTTAAAAACTTGTGCCGGAGATTATTGAGCGGTCTAGTAAATGTACGTCAATCCGCAGAGGTTTTTTGACGGTGGAGAAGGGTTGCTGAGGTTGAGGATACCGCAGCTTGGACTGAAAATGATGTCTAATTAAGGAGTGTCTAAAAAAGGGGTGCGAAAAAATCCCTTGCAAATTACCTACGAATTCGTTCCGATTTCAGGTGTTCAAAAAAGGCACGTTTATTGAACAGGACATATCCGACAAAAAAAGGACGTTTTTTTAGACAGGAGGATACAACTATGGAAACAAAATTCATCAACATAACCCTGCACGAATCAGAAAGAGCCGACGAGACCTGGGTTAACCCAGCCCACATTGTGGCCGTCACCCGGACCCTAAAAAACGCTTCATGACCGTGGTTCTCGATGTGGGTTTCGGCGCTTTTTCAGGGCGACCCAAAATATACAGGATTACCTTTGCAAGCGGGGAAAAGTTGTTACAATCATTGGCTCATTGAGCCTCAGGGTATTCAATAAAAGAACGTTTTTAGACATATCCAAAAAAGTTCAATAACCGAACCGGTCTGGCTTTCCCTTTAAAATCTAAACGACTGAGTCCACCCGCATTTTTGAACGAAGCGGAAAAATGTCAGGTGGATCGTTTGTTATGTGTTTGGTCAATTCTTATTCTCAACGGTCTGAATAAACGCCGGTCCATCTTTTGCAATTCTAGTTCCTTGAATTCCCGAAACGTGAATTTACCACACTACTGAAAATAGAACCAAAAGTATAGCTTAATCTGACAAAACTAAAATACTCAAATGAGGTTGCAAGCTCTCTTCTCAACAGTAAGACATCTTCGGTTTCGGCATCACCTTTGGTCAGAGACAATTGATCCCGAATCCTCGAATAGCTTCCAACCAGAGTTAATGAAAATCCTTTGAATAGACGCATTTCCAGTTCAGCGAAAAAAGTCAAACGGTTCTTGCTGAAATCGTGAAAAAAGTTGGAGCCTTCAAGGCTGAATTCGATCGATCCCCAGGTTTGTGTGGTTTCTAATGTCACCGATAACTCATGTCCCAGAAGTGTCTCCTCTGTTTTATCAAAAATAGTTTCCTTGCGATATTGAATTTTTCTGGCTCCGATCCTGTACAAAAATCTGAGCTCTCTTCGGGTGGATTCTGAGTAAGGGAAGAGATTGTATTCAAACGCCGGAGTGAAGGCGACTTGGAGTTTTGTGTTACTGAACGTCGAGGAGGAAGCACCTTGAAAAGAGCCCACGGACCAGTGCTCATTAATACTTCTTACGAACGTGCTGGCAAAGCCATAGCTGTGGTCGGGGAGTGATTGTGTTTCGTCGTCGATTGTAAAACTTCTTCGGCTATAATCAGCACGAGGCGATAATCTAATTTTCCAGTTGTCGGTAACGTGACTTGCCGAGAAAGAGCCACCAATAGAGAGTGAGCTACTTTGTTTTTGGCCGGAAAAAAAACCGCGCGCTGAAATACGAAATACCCAATGATTCCACTTGTCTTTAACCTCTGCCGGCCCGACTTCTTGTTTTTGATGTGAGATGGAAATTTGCTTGGCAACCGGCGTCTTGGCCGCAAAGCGCACGAGACCGAGCTTCAAGGTTGTGACATAACCTTGCCTGATGTCATTTCCCGTGTCCGTATTTCCCGAAACAAATTTCAGAGTGTCTGCCATGCCGATGAATTTTTCTCTGCCGATAAATGTGAGCGTATATTCGCGTCCCCCGCTGCCGGTTCTTTGTGTCGTGACTAGAACGTGAACTTGTGCTTGTTTTCGGTCCCTGACGTAATTGACAAAAGTGATCTCCGTTTGGATGTAGTCGTGATCGCACCGGTTACAATCGAGAAAGACTCTCGGCGCGTCGCTCAACCACGCTTGCAAACTATCCGGTTCCACTTGAGAATAGCTATTCGAAGTTCCGAGGCCAAAAAGGAGAATAATACCTGCGCCTGCAACTTGTTTCATGTATTTCAATTAACGTGCTCCTGCGCTGCGACCAGTTCTGCCTTTACTTAAGATGACTCAAAAGATAAACCAGTGCTGCAATAAAGTCAACGGAAATGTAAAGATGAGCCTACTCAGGGGAAGCACGACTCGGCTGGCCAGAGAGCATCTCCTCCGGTCCCTGCTTCTGCGATGGGAGTGGGGACGTTTTGTTCTTTCTATAATGAGCGCGCGGCGCAGATGCAAATTATTGGCCACAGATTCGCACAGTCCGCCAGGGTGCACCCTTGGCATCGCCGAGGCTTACCCGACAGACTGTTTACGGCAAAAGGATAGTTTTTAGGCGCTTAGCGCCATACAGTGACAAGAAATTGTCGATAATTTTGATTGACAATCTCCGATTTGAGAAGTCGAGCCTTTTTCAAAAATCGAATATCGTAGATCACATATCGTAAATCGTATATGCCGAGTCTGTGAATTTGATATACGATATATGATTGACGATCTACGATTTACGATCTACAGTCAGCTGCTTTTCTCTTGTCGGTTTGATAACTGCCCGGAAGGGGCCATCTCTCCCGGGCGAAGCCCCAGTCGAGACGCAGTAACTGACAAGTAATTTTCTGCCATACTCGATATAAGCATTCGAAGCACAAACTTTTGGCAGAAATTTGAAATCACAAATTTCAAAATCCCAAATAACAAATAATTTCAAAATTTCAATTTTTCAAATTCTCAATCAAAATCATTGAAAGTTAGGTTTGTTGGACACTGGGATTTGGTATTTATTTGTAATTTGTAGCTTGTTTTTTGGGATTTGCGGCTTGCCTCATTGGATTTGATTTTTCCCACGGGGTTTGTCCGGCTTAGGTAGAAGTCAGGGTCGAACAATTTCGGTAGTGGGGATAAAGATTTCATAGTGCCCATGGCCAGTGATCCTGAACTGGAACCGTCCATCCATGCTGGGGAGGCCACCTTGACCGCCATAATAAGTTACCGATAGGGACGTTAGCGGACCCTGGAATAATTCGTCCTTCCGGTACCAGCGGAAACTACCAGATTGGAATCGCGTTGGCACACCGAACTGTAACTGGATCTGCAACATCAGGCTATCCGGGCCGTTCAGCCCGTCATCACGGGTCACCTCTGAATTTCCCAGGAACTTAACGTCGATATCCACCGTCTCGCCATCTCTGAGTCCGACAAGCTCTTCCATATGTAGAGGCAGGAGGATTCCGGAGGAATCGCCTATCTTCTCAACAGAAGCTTCCTGGCTCCCCTGGCATTGTAAATTGAATAAGACCAGGGAGATGATGATAAATTCTTTAATTTCAATGTTCGGCAGGCGTCGAATAGTCATGGTCAGATTCTTCCTCAGCTTCAGGTCAATGAACCTCCCCTATATAAGGATATATTTAAAGCAAACGGCAGCAAATCAGCTGCAGCGCTTTGCTCCCGGATGCATTTTTTAAAAAATACACACATACAAAAATAAAAGCAACCTAAAACTCCCAATATCTTGCTTGATTGCACGAGAGCAACAGTGTTGAGATATTCAGGAATGATGCGTCTTTGGGTATCTCTCTCACTATGGCAAGGCTAAGTGTTTTGTAAAAAGTGCAGAAACGTTCTTAAAACTGCATTTTTTTGCAAAACTAAATTTTCTTTGAAACAAACATTTTACAAAAGCGTAAAAAAGATTCGTTGACCTGTTACAGTTGTAATAACCAACCTACATTTGTAAACTAAAACTTTAACGTTGGAGCACACCGAAAAAAACACTGAAAAAATAAATTCAATTATCGGTGATATTCAGTGGCCTTCGGTGTTTACGATGGAATTAAAATAAGGATCCCAAGCATGGAAAAGCAAAACCATCTGCCGGAATTGTCGAGGTCGGGACTCGACATTATGAAGATTCTTTGGAAGGACGGTCGCAGCAGCACCCGCGAGGTGCACGATCAATTGTGTGCTGCTTACGGCTGGGCTTACTCGACCACAAAGACCGTCATGGACCGCATGGTTAAAAAGGGCCATCTCTCCAGGGAAAACTTTCATGGCATTTTTCTGTATAAGCCGCTCTTTTCTAAACCGGCAGGGCTTGCCGAATTGGTCAGGAATTTTGCCGACAATGTTCTGGAGCTGGACTACGGTTCCGTGGTCTCGCTTTTTGCCCGCAGCAAAGCCTTAACGACCAAAGAAATCGAGGAGCTGCAGCGACTCCTTGATGAGCCTGATGAGTAGATAAACGAGGAGAAAAAAGATGTTTTCAGAAATTTTATTAACCGTCAATGAATGGAGCTCGATATTTTGGAGCTTTGTTCAAAAAGAACTTTTGTATTCCTCGATTTTATTTCTCATCGTCTTGGGATTTACAAGAGTCTTAAAAAAGAAATCCTTGTACCTGCAATACGGCTTGTGGGCCTTAGTGCTCCTGCGCCTGGTTCTGCCACCTGATTTTTCTCTACAATTTAGTGCGCGTTCAGTACTTGACACTTATGGATTTACTAAAGCAAATGTGCTTGCGGAAGGTGTCTTTACTACCAATTTAAATCAACTGCCGGAACCTAAAATCGAAAAACATAAACAGCTAAGCGATGATAGACAGAGAGCATCGGTTCAGAGTGAAAAGGCCTCCTTACCAGTTCAGCTCTCATGGCAATCGGCTCTTTTCTTAATCTGGCTGGCGGGAATTTTGGGCTTTGTTTTCATTTTCACCCGCCGCTATTTTTATTATTTGCAAGTGGTCAGAAAATCGAGTTCGGTTACGGAACCAAACGTTCTAAAATTGTTAGATAGCTGGCAAAAGCGTTTTGAAATTAAGCGGCGGGTCAAATTGGTTTCTTCTGCAGCATGTCTTTCGCCGTTCACAATCGGTATTTTTAAGCCAATGATCTATCTTCCGGAAACACTCATCTTCAAGTCCAATCCCGAGACCATAGAATCGGTTCTGGCTCATGAATTAGCGCACATCAAAAATTATGACGACTTTTGGATTCGGCTGCAAAACTTCATTCAGATCGTTTATTTTTTCCACCCGGTCGCCTGGCTTGCAAACAGCCAGATCAATCAGGTGCGGGAGCGAATTTGCGACGATCTCGTGCTTTCTTCCGGCGACATTTCTCCCAAGGCTTACGGCAGCAGCATGCTGACAGTTCTAAAAATGAATTTGCTCGGCCCGGAGGGTGTTGAGCTTATGCCGAGTTTTGGCAACCACAAGAAGAAGTTTTCCGCTCGCATTCAGGATATAGTCAAGATTTCCAAAATAAAGAAGTCGAATTTTCTGGCAATCAATATTGCTTTACTAGCATTAGCTGTGCTTTTGCTGCCAATGGCCAAAAGCTCGACCCCGGATTCTCGCGCTCAGACCATTACTTTGCAGCGCCTGGTGAACGGAGAAAAGGGTTTTAAAATCCATACAGCGGGCGCGGGCTCCAAGTTCAGGAAGATCGCCTCAACCGAAGCTGAGGATATTTTTTGTGAGACGAAATTACCAGGGCATCTCCAAGAGATGGAATATGCCGCCATCGGAATTTACGATACCGACTATCGAAAAATCTGGGTTTTGAAAGGTGTCAATAAGAAAAAACATCTTGAGATTTATGTAGACACCAACGGCGACAACTGTTTTACCGACGAGCAGCCTTTGGAACTCTGGAAGAAAACCACCAAGACGAACTATGAAGGCAGTGCAGAGTGGTCGATGAACAAGTACTTAAAAGGGAAGACTTTGATTGATTACCAGATCATTGCCGACGGTAAGAAACTGACTAAAAAGATGGCTGTTTATTTGATCTACTATCCGAAGGAAAATTTTCTCGAATTTGAAAATAACGAATTTTGGTTTGGAAAAGCGCGCTTTGGCGACAAGGAATACCCCGTCGCTCTTTATGGCGGCTTGCAGGACAGATGGTATTTGCGGCCAACGTTTGAATCAAAACTTGAGGTCGAATCAGATAACGAAATTCGAATAGATTTAAACGGTAATGGGTATTTCGAGGATATGCCGGTTTTTGATCCCACCGCGAACGCGGTTACTCAGGAGAAATATTTTGTCAACGAATTGTTTCAAGTTGACGGCAAG
>SMXC01000346.1 GCA_004356825.1 Caldithrix sp. | reverse complement strand
TTAGGCGGATCATTTACTCCCGTATTGGGCGACACCTTCGATATTATTTTATCCGATAGTTACACGGGTCTGTTTAGCAATACCTTACTGCCGACGCTTCCAACACCTGGCCTCAGCCTGGAAGTGATATACGCGGACAGTTCTGTGCGCCTCGCTGTGATAGGTGTTCCTACAGGATTAGCTGACAAGAAAGATGAGGATAATATTCCCAAACACTTTTCCCTTTCGCAAAACTATCCCAATCCATTCAATCCTGCCACACATATAACCTATACCTTGCCTCGCTCCAATTTCGTTACATTAACGATATATAATCTGATAGGAAAAGAGGTTCAAACGTTAGTGGAGGAATTTCAACCAAGCGGCAGCTATTCGGTCAATTTTAATGCCGCTCATCTCTCCAGCGGGGTCTATTTCTATCAATTGAAGGTTGTTAACAATTTTGTGGAAACAAAGAAGATGATATTGATGCGCTAAAAAAAGTAGCACCACATAACTAATCAATGCAGGCAAAAATAGAGCGATTTGTATTTGTTTTTAAAGGAATTACCACCAGTCAAATTTAGTGTGTTTATTTCATTATGTGGACAGCTGCCCTATTTCGCCTGATTTCAAACGTTAACACAACCATTCCAGAGATAAAAGTAGGAGAATCAATAGTGATTTCCTTAGCAAGTATTCGTAAAGCCAAAGACAATCTAAAAAAAATCATAAACAGCACCCCTCTGCAGTTTTCACAAACCTTCACGGATTTAAGCAAAGCTCAAGTTTTCATGAAACCCGAGTGTTTGCAAAAAAACGGCTCCTTCAAAATCAGGGGCGCTTATACCATGTTGCACAGGATGGCAGATGAAGAAAAAGCAAGGGGCGTTGTGACTTTTTCGGCCGGAAATTGGGCGCAGGGGGTCGCCTATGCCGCTTCGATGCTAAACATTAAAGCAGTGGTGATTTTACCGGAATGGTGTAACCAAAAAAAAATAGAGGCCACCAAAGGGTACGGTGCAGAAGTCGTCATTTACGGCCGGGATTCCCAGGAGCTTTTGAAAAAAACCCTTGAGTTGCATGAGCAGAAAAATTATGTCTATATCAACCCTTTCAGCAACATAAATATGATGGCCGGGACCGCCGCCATCGGCATTGAAATTATCGAGGAAAAACCGGACACCGAAATCATTGTGGTGCCAATCGGCGGCGGGGCTTTGATTGCCGGAATTGCCATGGGGGCAAAGCATTTAAAGCCGGAAGTGAAAATCTATGGAGTGCAGCCTTTCGGCGCCAATGCAATTTACCAATCTCTAAAAAAAGGTGACATCGTTGAAGTGAAAATCGAAACGATTGCCGATGGCCTGGCGGTCTCAAAACCGGATAAACAGGCGGTCAAGTTTGTTGGAGAATATGTTGATGAAATCATACTGGTGACGGAAGATGAGATCAAGCGAGCGATCTATTTGTTGTTGGAAAGAGCCAAATTACTCGTTGAACCGGCTGGAGCCACGGCAATGGCGGGGGTATTCTCTGGGAAACTGCCTGATCTAAAAAACAAAGAAACAGTCGTGGTTTTGACGGGCGGCAATATTGATTTGAACTTACTTAAGGAAATTTTGGAAAGTAACGGAAGCCATCAAGAAAATCAAAAAAACTAGTCCGAAGGCGTCCCGCCGAGGATAGCCAAGAGTAGAACTTCGACGCACGCTCGGCGAGACGCCGTCGCTCTATGCTTTTCGGACAGTCTCTCTCCATTATTTAGATATTTCGATTCTCTCGCCGCTTTTGAAATTCAGCGCTTTTGAAAGATTACCCTGGTTTATCGCCACTTCAAAGACTTCACCGCTGCCGAACAAACCTAAGTACCCGCCGGTAGGAACATCCCCGTAGGCCTTTACAAATTCCACGCTAAATTCACGGCTGCCGACTCTTACTTTTAAGGGGCCACCCAGTGACCAGGCCAATTCCTCGAATAGACTTTTTTGAATGTTGGATATTACGTTGCCATAATCATCGACGACTACAATTTTACCGACAACTTTGCCGTCGACGATCCTTGCCTTTTCGGAATCAAATCTGACATAATCTGCCAATACCCCACCCAGCTGCTCGATGGGTACCCCGCGGGATAAATGAGCTCCCGCAGGCCCGAAAATATCCCGGCCATGAAATGTGCTGGACATCTTGTCCTTTTGCATAACATCGGGATTACTAATTTCAAAAATTGCCGCCAAACCGAACTTCTCGATAACCAATGAAAAAATACCATTATCCGGTCCAATATAAATTTTACCATCATTGGTTTTCACGGCGATTGGTTTGCGCTTGGTTCCGACACCGGGATCAACCACCACCACAAAAATTGTCCCGGCGGGATATTCGACCGCCGATTTCAAGAGGGTGTACGCCCCCTCTTCCACGTTAAATTTGGAGATGTAGTTGGAAATATAATCAATCCTAGCATTCGGATTTACCTTATAGATTGCTCCTTTAATCGCTCCGATATAAAAATCCTTCTCACCGAAGTCGGTCATAAGAATGATCAGCGGCTGCGGTTGAGAGCAGGAAAATAATATCAAACCTGAGAGTAGCAGCAGAATTAATGGAGCAAATAAATTTCTGACCTGGAATTTCAATTTCGCCACCTTCAATATTAGTGAACGGATCATTTTTCTTAGAGTCGCTCATTGGCGAGCCCTCATGGCAATGATAAACAAATTCGTCTATCAAAAGCCAGTTAAATATTCCATATCCATTTGCTTTGAAAATGCAACAAACCTATGATTAGCAAGCAATTCAATTAGCAATTCCTGTTGCCATAAATAGAAATTTTCTGTAACTTTATAAATGTTTGGAAAAAACAAAGAATTATCCTGTGACTCAAAATTCCACCTTCCAGGAAATACCGGTTGCCGATATTTCCTCTCTCGTTCGAGTTGACATCAACGAAAGGGGAAAATGAAAGCAGCCTTGGAAATAAAAAATGCCTGACACGTGGGATTTTTTTATATCAAGAATCACGGTATCGCAACAGACCACATCAAAACTGTTTTTTCCGAAATCAAACGGTTTTTTGATTTACCGATCGAAGAAAAAATGAAAATTCACATTGGCAAATCAAATATTTTTCGTGGCTACACGCCAATCGGAAAAGAGCTGACCAACGACAAAAAAGACTGGCATGAGTCGGTAGATTTTGGGCTTGACCTCTCAATCGATCACCCTGAAGTCTTAGCCGGAAAGCCATTACAAGGGCCCAATCCATGGCCGGATAATTTGCCTGATTTTAGAAACATCATGACAAAGCATTGGGATCTGATGCTGAACCTTGGCGCCAGAATCACAGAAGGGCTTGCCTTAAGCTTAAAGTTAGAGCAGAATTACTGCCAGCAGTTTACAAACAAGTCGCAAAGCTCGATGAGAATCTTGCACTATCCACCCTACCGGATACAAGAGCCTGAGAAAAATATTGGGGATGGCATTGGCGCGCATATCGATTATGGGTTTCTAACAATACTCGCGCAGGATGCCATCGGCGGGATCGAGGTCAGAAATTCGGCGAATGAGTGGATTCCGGCGCCTCATATTCCGGATACATTCATTATTAATGTTGGTCATATGACGCAAAGATGGACAAATGGTTTTTACAAAGCCAATCTTCATCGAGTGAGATCGAAACGAAACAAAAGCCGGTACTCATTGCCTTTCTTTTGCGAACCAAACTTTGATACTGTTGTCGCTCCGTTAGAAAGCCTTTGCAGCCCTGAAAATCCGCCGGGCTATGAACCCTTTCATTTTGGGACTTATCTTATTGAACAATTTACCCGCAGTTATGCTGAGAACAGCATAGAAGATTAAACATGCCACCGGAATCAGAAGGGACCCAAAAAAGAGGATTAGGCTTATGGATGAGTACGGCCCTGGTTGTTGGAAAATATGGTCGGGTCGGGAATCTTTCTCCTGCCCGCCTCTCTTGCCGCGTATGGAGGCATAAGTATCTTTGGCTGGCTTTTTACAGCAACCGAAGCTATATTGCTGGCGCTGGCTTATGCCCGTTTGAGTGGCATCATGCCGAAGACGGGTGGGCCTTATATTTACATCCAGGCCGGCTTCGGTGATTTCGCCGGATTTCTGGCGGCCTGGGGTTATTGGATATCAATCTTCGTTGGCAATGCCGCGATTGCGGTAGGCTTTGTGGGGTATTTAGCTTTCTTCTGGCCGGAGCTTGCATCCAACTCTTTACTGGCAGCCGCTGTGGCTTTAGGAAGCATTTGGCTGCTTACCTGGGTCAATGCAATGGGGTGCGCAACGCCGGCTTCGTACAGCTCATTACTACGGTACTCAAGATTCTACCCCTCATCGTCATCGGTACGCTTGGATTTCTGTTCTTTAACATCGATAACTTCACACCTTTCAATGCGAGTGGGGGCTCCTCGTTTTCTGCTATTACTGCATCGGCGGCCTTGACCTTGTGGGCGTTCCTGGGTCTTGAATCTGCTACCATTCCCGCTGATGATGTAAAAGACCCAACGCACACAATTCCGCGGGCTACACTTCTGGGAACCCTGTTTTCTGCCATTATCTACATCCTGGGAACAGTCGCGGTAATGGGAATCATTCCGCCGACCTCACTGGCCAACTCTACGGCGCCCTTCGCGGACGCCGCGAATTCGATCTGGGGCTCGTGGGCTGGCTACGCGGTAGCGGCCGGGGCCGCTATCTCGAGTTTTGGTGCGCTTAATGGCTGGATTCTCTTATCGGGGCAAATCCCCCTTGCGATAGCCCGGGATAAACTTTTCCCGGAAAAATTTAGCCGGCTTTCAAAGAGAGGTACCCCGGTCTTTGGACTGGTGGTGTCAAGCGTGCTCGTTACCGCGATCATGGCAATAAACTACACCAAAAACCTGGTGGAACAGTTCACTTTCATTATTCTGCTTTCCACCCTGACCGCTCTTTTCTTATATACTCTATCAACCATGTCAGAGTTAATGATCTCTATCAAAGAAGGCGGGAAGCTGAGTGGCGGGAAGTTTTTAAAAACGACTATCCTTTCGGTGTTAGCGTTTCTTTATACGCTTTGGGCAATAGCGGGTGCCGGTCAGGAAGTCGTGAATTGGGGGTTTTTGCTCATTATGTCCGGTGTACCGGTATATGTTTGGCTTAAATGGCGAAACGCATGAATGACGTTGGTGCAAAAGGGCATTATTTGAAATTTTAAGAACGCAGGATGCCTATTCTGCTACTTAAGATATCCTAATTGATGCATCCAACGTCCTTAAGTAATCCTAACTTCAGTATTTTCAATTTAGGAATATTTTGCAAACTACCTTATTG
>SMXC01000345.1 GCA_004356825.1 Caldithrix sp. | reverse complement strand
CACCATGAGCACGCCGTCTTCTCCAAGCGACAACCCGATGTTACCGCCGCTAAAGTTGACAGCATCATTTGTTCCGGCAATCATGTAAACGCTTCCAGCGACTTTGGTGGCTTTAACTTCGACTTTGGTGAAATCCTGCCATAGTGCAGCAACTGCACTAATTGCAAATAAAATAATGAAAATGAAAAGATAGAGTTTTTTCATTCTTAATGTCCTCCATTTTTTAGTGTGTAGCAAAAGATAGCAAATTTTATTTCTGATTTCAATAAAAAAAATAGAGATTGCTTGTGAGCGTTGGTCATTTCCTTTTAAGTTGATATTTAATCCTATTCTTTCTATTTTTCGATATTAATTTAGTACAAACTTTCTCAAAATCAAACGAAATTAAGATGAGCAAACTTTCAGATTTACATCCCCTAGAATTCATAAATTACCTTCGCGATCAGCAAATCAACCGCTTCTTTTTTGTTTATAACCCAGAATCCAAAACGGTCATGGCGTCACACGAGCAATTGCAGCCGATTGCCGAGTTTATTCAAAGTGATGGGCGGGATTTTATGCAGCATGAAGGTCTGTTTTTTCACGTTACTAAAAACTACGATACGCTGCAGGGAGCTTTTGTCCATCGAACTTGCCGCGGACAAGGAGCCGGCGGCGTACGCTACTGGCAATACCCGACAATGGAGGATTATTTGAGAGATGGCTTGCGGTTGTCAAAAGGGATGACCCGTAAAAATGCACTTGCCGGTCTTTGGTGGGGTGGCGGCAAAGGCGTTATCGCGCATAATCCCGAAATAGAAAAAAGCAACCCGGAAATTCGAGCCTCGATTTACAAAGAATATGGCGATTTACTGACTTCAATTCGGGGCTGTTACGTCACTGCTGAAGATGTGGGGACGAACGTGGACGACATGGCTAATATCTTTTCGAGTACGAGGTTCACGACATGTATTCCCGGGCATTTAGGCGGCAGCGGCAATCCATCTGTCCCGACTGCCAGGGGGGTGATTTGCGGCATCGAGGCCGCTCTCGAGTTTAGTGACGAAGGAGCACTGGCAGGAAAAATCGTCGCTGTACAGGGAATGGGCAATGTTGGCGGGCGGTTGATTCATTATTTATTCGAAAAAAAAGTGGCGCGAGTCATTGCTTGCGACATCAATCCGGAAATTGTTGAACAGTTGAAAATTCAACTGCAGAATGAAGACCTGGAGGCGAAAGTCGTTAAAAGCGGTGACGATTCAATTTTAGCAGCAGATTGCGATATTTTAACTCCTTGCGCGACCGGGGCTATTTTAAATCCCAGGACCATTCCTGAAATAAAAGCGAGAATTGTTTGCGGAGCGGCCAACAACCAGCTTGAAGACTCGGAACGGGACGATCAATTGCTTCACGAAGATGGCATTCTTTATGTTCCCGATTTTCTCACCAACCGGATGGGAATTGTCAATTGTGCCAATGAACAGTACGGCTTTATCACCAAAGATCCTTTTTTCGAAAAACATCTTTCTCGTGAGTGGGAACACTCCATTCACCAAACAATTTTGCGCGTTCTAAAAGAGTCCCGCGAAACTGGCAACCCTCCCGCCAAAGTAGCTATCCGAATGGCGGATGAGCTTTCTTCAAAACATCATCCTATTTTTGGACAGCGTGGAAGGCAAATTATCGAGTCGTTGGTGGCGGATAAATGGCATGAAAGGCGCTGAGTTGCAATGGTAAAATTGAGCCAAAAGAGAAACAGGAATTACCGGAGGGCTCAAAAGCTTTGGTGACTTTTTCGTCTGAAGATGAAAATCAGTTTTGGATTAAAGCCAGCCAATTATCCTCTGACGAAGTCTGGGACAACAAAGAAGACGACGTGTATGAAGAGTTACTTTAAGAACGGTGTCATATTAGTTCGATATCCCTTTGCAGATCGATCTACCCGGCTCAAAAGTGAGGCCTGCGGTCATTGTGATTGCTTCACTTCAAGAATGCCTGGGCTTTGATTGACAGTTATTAATTTTCTCGTTTAAAGACCTACCACCTAAATCTAAGCTTCAAAACTCCCTCAAAAAATTACAACCTTTTTAGAAATCCAGTGTCTTAGTAAACGTAACCAAGATTTAACTGAAACTTTTACCAACAGTACCGTATTTGGTTTTGACATATCGATTTTTTAAAATAAAATTTAATTTGCAATTTTTACAATTGTAACAACGTCTTTACAGCTGTTTTCAATTCTGGAAAGTAATTTTTAATCTTAAACATAGAGGTAGATGTAATGCAAAGAGCAGTATTATTTTTCACCGTTTTATTTATGTTTTCAAATGTGGTTGCTGCTAACGACACTATTAAGCAGAAAATCTACACAGCCAAGCCTGTTAATCCTCATCCTCCTGTCATAGACGGCCGCCTGGATGATCCGGTCTGGGACAAAGTGGAATGGCAAGGAGATTTCACCCAGCGCAGACCTGATGATGGCGCACAACCATCTCAGAAAACCGTTTTCAAAGTCATCTACGACGAAAAGAATCTTTACATTGTGATTCGCTCTTATGATACCGAACCCGATAAAATCGTTCGCCGGGTGACAAGACGAGATAAATTTGACGGCGACCTCGTTGAGGTCAATATAGACAGCTACTTTGACCACCGCACGGCCTTTTCGTTTACCATCAATGCTGCCGGCGTGAGAGGTGATGAGGCGATTTCGAATGATGGTGATAACTGGGACAGCAATTGGAATCCGATATGGTTTGGAGAGGTCTCGGTGGATGATGAAGGCTGGATCGCTGAGATGAAGATTCCGTTCAGTCAGTTGCGCTTTGCTAATCAGGAAGAGCATGTTTGGGGCCTGCAAGTCATGCGGCAGTTATACCGTAAAGATGAACGTTCGCATTGGCAGTATATTCCGCAAAATTCTGGTGGCTGGGTGAGTTCTTTCGGCGAATTGCACGGTATCAAGGGTATCGGCGCCTCCCGACGTCTTGAGCTTTTGCCTTATGGAGTCAGTGATTTGCGTAGACTACCCAAAGAGGCTGGTAATCCATTCGCAACAGGACGCGAGAATAATATTTCCGCAGGCCTGGATGCAAAACTGGCCGTTACCAGTGATTTGACCCTGGATGTCACGGTTAACCCGGATTTCGGCCAGGTCGAAGCTGATCCCTCGGAAGTTAATTTGACTGCTTTCGAATCATTTTTTGATGAAAAGAGGCCGTTTTTTGTCGAAGGGCAAAATATTTTAGACTCCAGAATAAGCGATGGCGGCGGTCCGTTTTCAAACGATAAATTATTCTACTCTCGACGAATTGGCAGGAGGCCACAGGCCTATCCGGACCTTGGCGAAAATGAATACGCAGATGTGCCAAATAACACCTCGATACTTACGGCAATAAAATTGACCGGCAAGACTAAGAGCGGTCTTTCCATTGGAGTCTTAAATGCCGTAACCGAAAGGGAAAAGGCTCAGATCGATTTTTCAGGTCAGAGACGGCAGGAAATAGTTGAACCGGTCACGAATTACTTCGTCGGGCGCGTGCAAAAAGATTATAATAAAGGGAACACATCAATCGGTGGAATGTTTACCTCGGTTCATCGCGATCTTTCCGAGCCTCAGCTGAACTTCTTAAACAAATCCGCTTACAGCGGCGGAATAGATTTCCGGCACCAGTGGAATGACAAAACCTATTATCTCGACGCCCGAACAGCTTTCAGCAATATTCGCGGCGATAAACAGGCGATTTTGGCTGCACAGACTTCTTCGGCCCGATACTTTCAGCGTTCGGATGCCGACTACGTTACTCTGGATTCCAGCCGTACTACTCTTTCCGGGCACGGCGGTTCTGTCAAGATCGGCAGAGGGGGTAACAAACGCCTGCGGGCAAATGTAAATTTCATGTGGCGTTCACCAGGATTGGAGTTGAATGATCTCGGTTTTCTGCGCCAGGCCGACCGTATGATGCAGGTAACTTGGGTCGGCTACAGTTGGAACAAACCATTTTCTATTTTCCGCAGCTTGCGGGTTAATTTCAACCAATGGACCGGCTGGAACTTCGGCAAGGAATTGATTTTTCAAGGTGGCAATATAAATGGTGGCGGACAATTCAAAAACCACTGGCACTTTTGGATAGGTGGTGGCCCCGAATGGAATAACTTGTCTACCAGCGCCCTGCGTGGCGGCCCGGCGATGAAGACACCCGGGGATTGGAACTTTTCTTACAATCTTTCTACAGACAACAGAAAACGCGTTCAATTTGGCGGTGGCGGTTCAAATACCTGGGGAAATAATGATAGCTTCAGAAGAACGAGTGTTCGCGGTTGGCTACGATTTCGTCCCAAAGATGCGATGCAGATTGTCATCAACCCGTTTTACACTATCAGAAGATCGAACCTGCAGTATATGGACACCATAAATCAAAATAATGAGGACCGATTTATCTTTGGACAAATCAATCAGAAGACTATGGGCATTGTAATGCGATTGGATTTCAGCATTACTCCGGATTTGTCTATCCAATATTATGGACAACCGTTCGTGTCAGCAGGCAAATATTCAGCAATTAAAAGAATCACCAATCCGCGGGCAGACCGGTACCAGGACCGATTTCACATCTTCACGGATGCTGAAATTCAAAGAGATACAGGCGGCGGTTTTTCAATTGATGAAAATGGTGATGGAAACGTCGTGTATTCTCTAAGCAATCCCGATTTTAATTTCCGCCAGTTCCGCTCGAACCTGGTCGTACGCTGGGAATATAATCCCGGATCCACCATCTTTCTCGTTTGGACCCAGGAGCGCACCAGCTTTGTAGAGGACGGCAATTTTTCTTTCCGCAGCGATCTTGATAATTTGTTTCAAGAAGATGCAACAAATGTCGTTCTCCTCAAAGTAAGCCGCTGGTTTTCTCTGTAAGAGTTCTTTCTTCATTGCCCTCTGGTTCCTGAGACGCCGGGGGGCATTTTTTTTATCTTCCTGACAGGATGGGAAAACCGACCTTCTTTAAGAAAGCCGGTTTTTAAAGCCCAATTGACTCACATGGCAATTTCAACAATCCGATTGACCTGTTCTTATTATAAAATCCAATTAAATTCTTAAAAATCAACTCACCACCTCCTCACCGGGCTAAACCCAGATTTCTCTGTTTTTCCAGTGTCTCGCTGGGCATCAGCGGTGAATTTCCGACTTTAGATTTAAGTAAAATCGAAATTGCAGTCGTAAGCCCAACTTAGTTTAGTTAGTCAAAAACTTGATTTTTCTGTAGATATTTTTAAATTAAGCAAAATTACCCGCTCTACTGAAGTCGACGCATAGGGGCGGCTTGTGGCCAGCTAATATTCCACCTAAAGATTTTTTTTCTTGATTTAAGCTTCAAGAAGACAACTCATCCTCACCGATAGCATCGTTTTGGGGGATAATCGTAAGTGTTAAGATCAGGATAACTCTTTCACCCATAACCGGGAAGCCACTTGGATGATCGGCACTCGTTTGTCACATTACCTCATTGAAGAAAAAATCGGTGAAGGCGGTATGGGTGTGGTTTTCAAGGCACGGGATACCCGCCTGCTTCGTCATGTGGCCATAAAAATACTGCCCGCGCACCTTGTCTCGTAAGACAGAAACGGCGGCGGCAACATCAAAATCCAGAGCAGCAGTGCGTCGAAGGTGGCAGGTGATCCGGGTGAAGTTAGTGAAGTGGCTTTACCAGAGAAATATGCCTTATTGCAGAACTATCCAAACCCCTT
>SMXC01000025.1 GCA_004356825.1 Caldithrix sp. | reverse complement strand
TTCATCGGCAGCTTATACCTTCGTACTCCATCAAACTGGTAAAGCGCATTTGCAACTGCACCGGCCGTCGGCACCAGTCCGATTTCGCCAACGCCTTTCGCCCCATAAGGTCCATGCGGGTCCGGAACTTCTACTCCGATTACTTCAATCTCCGGCGTTTCTTTGGCGCGTAAAACACCGCACTTGCGCAAGCGCGTGCTTTTGGGGAAGCCGCCTTCCTGAGGAAAATCTTCGGTCAGGGCATAGCCAAGGCCCATGTGAACCGAGCCTTCGATCTGTCCCTCAAATAAATTCGGATTGATGATTCTACCAGCATCGTGTGCAGCCACTACCTTTTCCACTTTGCCGGAATCGTCCAAAATCACCACCTGACTGGCATAACTATATGAATAATGAGTAATCGGTTCGTCAACTTGAGCACCGGGTTTAGTAGTCCAATCGCAAACCCAGCTGCCTTCGTATTCGCGCCCTTCGAGCTCGCTGAAGTTCTTATCTTTCAAGTCCGCTTTCAGTTTTTTGCAGGCATCGATAATCGCGTGTCCAACCAAAGATGTCCCGCGCGAGGCAGTTGTCATGCCGCAAAATGTGTCATCTGTGGTCTCCACCCGAACTTCGACCCTTTCCGGGTTGACGCCGAGTTCTTCACAAAGCATTTGTATCGCCATGGTATGGACGCCCTGCCCCATCTCGGTCCAGCCGTGCAGAATGACAATTTTTCCGGACGACTCGATCACAATTTTGGCTCTACCACTGTCGGGCATGCCGTTGCCAATGCCGGTATTCTTGATACCGCAGGCTAACCCGGCATATTTCGCGTTGTTGAAGACATCTTTCACCGCTTTCAGCGATTCTTTAATGCCAGCGGCGCGATTGATGACTTGCCCGGTCGAGGTCCTCATGCCTTCTTCAAGCGCGTTATCATAACGAAACTGCCAGCGGTCGAAGCCGCCCTTTTCGCAAAGCTCATCGATGAGGCTTTCGATGGCAAACGTCACCTGATTGACCCCAAAGCCGCGCATGGCGCCGTTTGGAATGTTATTGGTATAAACTGCACGGCTCTCAACATCGATTTCCGGTACATAGTAAGCCCCGCAAGCATGGCCGGCCGCGCGTTCGAGCACTTTCATGCCAACCGAAGCATAAGCGCCGGTATCGCCGACAATGTTTACTTTCAGGGCTGTGAGCTTGCCGTCTTTATTACAGCCAACTTTATAATCCATCCAAAGCGGATGACGTTTCGGATGCATTCGCATGGATTCATCGCGGTTCAAAGTAATTTTGACCGGGCGTTTAAGCAGGAGAGCAAAAAGCGCTGCATGCCCCTGAATTGACAAATCTTCTTTGCCGCCGAAAGCGCCGCCGTTTGGCACTAAAACGATCTTGGTTTTCTGCAGCGATAAATTTAAAAGCTTCGCAATCTGTTTTTGATCTTCATAGATGCCCTGCCCCTGTGAAAAAACCTCGATGCCATCGGTCCAGGGCCGGGCAATGCTGCTTTCCGGCTCCATAAATGCGTGCTCGATGGTCTGGGTTTGGTAAACTCCGCTGGCAACAAAATCTGAATTTTCAAGCGATTCATCAGCGCTGCCGCGTTTGATAATCGTTGTGTAAAGCACGTTGCCCTTTTCATGAATTTTCGGGGCGCTCTCTTTTAACGCTTCATGCGGATCGGTGACGGGTTCAAGAACCTCATATTCCACTTGAATCAACTCAACCGCCTGGCGCGCAATTTCTTCAGTTTTAGCCACAACCCCAGCAAGGACATCGCCAATATAGCGGGTGGTTTCGCCGACCTTCACCAGGGTCGGCCAGTCGGAAACGATAAGGCCAACATGCCGTTCGCCGGGGATGTCCTCGGCGATAAAAACTTTGCTGACCCCATCCAGCTTTTCTGCCCCGCTTGTATCGATGGACAAAACTTTTGCGCGCGGATGATCGCTGAATTTTAATACACCATACTCCATCCCTTCGAATTTCATATCGCACACATACGGTCGCAGTCCTAAGACCACATCATACGAATCGTACTTCGGCAACCGATCGCCTATTTTACCACTACTCTTGCCGTTTGAAATTTGCTTGCCGTTTTTCAGAATTTCTGCCGCATGAAGAATCGAGTCTTCTATTTTCTTATACCCGGTGCAGCGGCAGAGGTGGGGATTTAATGCTTTTTGTACTTCGTCCCTGGTGGGATTCTGATTATGGTCAATGAGGACTTTGCCTTGCATGACAATTCCCGGGATGCAAAAGCCACATTGCACGCCGCCTTTTTCAAGAAACGCATTGGCGAAAATCTCTTGAGTTTTTTGATCTAACCCCTCAATTGTCGTGACCTCGCCATCAGCGACTTTTTTCATTGAAATGGCACAAGAGAGGACGGCGCGATTGTTAAGCTCAACCACACAGCAGCCACATGCTGCTTGCGGGGCGCAGCCGTCTTTGGGAGAAATGATGTTTTCATGCTCTCTCAGATAGCTGAGGAGCAGAAGCTCAGGGTCGCCCTCGTAAGTTTTTGTTTTGCCGTTAAGAATAAATTGCATAAAATTTTCCTTCTATTTTTTTCGCAGATTACTTTTGATATTTTAGGGCCGCTCCGGCTCCTCGCCCTTTAAAACGGGTCTCGCCCCATGGGATAAGTACCACTTTCTTATAAAAATTATCTCCGCTTAACTAGCCAACGGGGCGCGGGATCCTGCTCGGGCTTCGCGCGCCTCCTACCCGACTTCATTATTATATTATTAAGGAGCGTCGGGAAGGGGTCGCACTCCGCAAAATCCCTTCAAAAAAAAATCACTACGCCCATTTTAGTCTTCCTTTGGGTTTGGGAATAGTTCGCCCTAATTCTTTTGCAGTTTCAATCCATTCTTGAATAATACCTTCTACATTCTCGACGGCTTCCTTGTAAGTTTTGCCATCCGCTGCACAACCCGGTAATTCCGGTACTTCCGCGATGAAAGCTTGATCATCATCACTCCAATAAGTCTTTAATTCAATTTTAAACATCTAATTGCTTTGTTCCATGAGAAATCACAACAATCTCGATGATGTCCCATTTAAGCGATAAACAATTCTATAGTTCTGGAAAACCTTTTCTCTCAAATTTTCTTCCTGATATTCCGGAACGATTCGACCTAACTTAGGAAACTTTGGGATTTCTTTAACAATTGCATTGATCTTTTTTGCGGAAATCGAAGCATAATACTCAGAGTCTTTGGAAATGTAGTTACAAATTTCCTCAAAACTTTGAGCCGCTTTTGGGGACCATTTTATTCTTTTAGCCATTTAGCCATGCGTTTCTCTACTTCTTCGTGGGGAATACCTTGCCCTTCATCAAGCCGTTTTAGTCCTTCATCAACTTGATACCGAAAATACAACTCAGCCATTATATCTTCAACTGAGGTCTCTTTCGGCATGTTTTGGATCATTTTTATCACTTCATCTTTAACCATCTTTCACCTCTCGATTATTAAGAATTTATTCACTGGCACCTAACAACATTACCGAGGTGTAATCATCCGGATTGCTCTTTATCCCGTCAAACAAAACCCGCATAATATAAAACGACCGCATATCAATATCTTCATTTTCAAGCAAACCATTTAAAACGCTGCCGGATAGAAAATTATTTTCGGAATCGAGTCGCATTTCTACTTGCAACGACCGCCAAAGGTACTCTTTTCTTTCGGGATCATAATTTAAAAAATATTCCTGCGCCTCAATGCGGCCAATCATCGAATCAGACGTCGGGAAGTAAAAACCGTCGTAATTATTATGTCGTTTATAGCTCGATTCGGAAAAAAAGAAACGCGGCTTCTCGATAAACGGTCCGCCAAATTCAGGGCAGTAAGTATCACAATCGCCGCAATCATTACAGAAATCAGCCAGGTTGGCGATCTGATTTTTCTTGGTCAAAACAAATGTCTCACCGTTCGTCGGTTCAAAACGACCGTTGAGCCATTTATAGTTTGTAATTGGCACTTTCATTGTGCCGATGGGAATTGAAAAGTTTGCCGCGTTCGGACAGACCGGTAAACATTTGTTACAGGTTATACAATCAAACAGTTCTAAATGGCTGTCGATTTTAGGCGGTATTTTGTAATTGGCTTCCTGATGATACTTTGGGTTTTCGACTAATGCCGGAACGATTCTTTTTGCGTTGTCTACTCCAGCGCGACTAAGTTCCGTCTCATCGGACTGCGAAATAATGAATTCATCAATTACAGCGCAGCCGGCGTTATCCATCGCCTCCCGCAAGCGCCGCAGGTAATCAAATAGTCGCATGTAGCCGCCCTCTTTGAGCAGATCAGTGCAGGTGGTGACCGGCTTCATGTTGCACTGCACCGCATCGACGAAATTGTGCTTGGTGATTCCCGCCGAAAAGGAAACATGGAAATCATCCCCCATCTCAGTTCGAAATCGATGCATAGCTTTCATTGCTAAAACATGCAGCGGCGCGCCGGAGAGATACATAGCCTTATCTGAAAAAATGTCCTGATTATTTTTTACAACAAGCGTATTGGTGAATTTAGCTCCGACATTGACTTTATATTTGGCCGCAAACTGTTGCAGGCGTTTCATCATGGCAATCGCTTCATCAAAGGAAACGTCGTTGTCGAAAGCCTGCGGGTCAAGTTCGATATTTTTGTAACCTAAATCCTCATGCAGAATTTTCCCCACACGGTCATGCCCCAAAATAGTAGGATTCATTTTCACGATCACATGAAAGCCATGTTCGCGGATCAGATGCTCGACGATAGACTCAATTTCATCTCCCGGGCAGCCGTGAAAAGTTGAAAGCGTTACCGAGTTGGAAATTTCAGGTTCGATGTCTATCTTTTTGAGGGTTGCAAATTTTGGCGGCAGCGTTTCGAGAATGCCCCTGATTGCCGGCCCCGCATTTTTAAACTCCGACAGCCACCTGTGCATTTGCGGAGCTTGAATGCCTTTTAAATCATAACCGGCAGAAATATCAAAAACCGTGTCATAAAACGGATTGCCCTTTGGAATCCCCAAAACCTCCAGTTCCTCGATGAGCTTCAGCAAAACCCAGGCAGTCACGTATTCGTTAAATGAGTCTTCCAGGCGCATCTCCTGTGACCATTCGACATTGTA
>SMXC01000344.1 GCA_004356825.1 Caldithrix sp. | reverse complement strand
TTTCGGCGTGCAGCAGCTCGATGGCTAAGTCCATGATTTCATCGAGGAGCATTTGCAGATTGAGCTGTGAGTTTATTTTTCTGCTTACTTCAACCAGCGTAACAAGCTGGGCGTAGGTTATGTTAGGTTGGTCTTTTTCGGGCATGAATTTATTGTCGATAATTTTGATTGACGATCTACAATTTGAGAAGTACAGACTTTTTTTGAAAATCGTATATATTCGAGTCCGGAATCTGATATACGAGATATGATTGACAATGTCCGATTTACGATCAAACCGTCAGCAGCAGTCGCGGACTACGCCTATTGACTTTCAATGAGAGCGCAGCGCAATAACTGGATCACACTATGCAAAGGCCTTCAAGATATTCCGATGCAGACCTTCCAAATCACCATAAGCTTTTTTGATTTCACCTACCTTTGATTCTAGCTCGCTCAGGAGTTTCTGTTTGTCAATGCCATTTCGGATAACGAGTTTCAAATTATCGTTATCCCAGGGTTTCTCGATGTATTGGAACAGGCCGACATCGTTGATCGCTTTAATGGCGTTCTCTTTGTCCGCGTAGCCGGTTAAAATAATTCGGGTTGCATTTGGGTCGATTTCTCTCATTTTCGCCAGAAAGCTTATGCCGTCCATATCCGGCATGAGGTAGTCCGAAACCACCAGGTTGATTTTGTTTTTCTTTGTGTATTCAAGAGCCTCAGAGGCCGAAGTAAAGGTAACTATTTCGTAATCGGTTTCGAGTTCTAAAAAAGATCGAATACTTGTCAAAACCATCTCCTCGTCGTCAAGGATTAACACCCTTTCCACACTCTTTTGAGAATTGTCAGACATAAAATGCTCCTATAAAGCTTATTATTAAAACCGTTCTGCCAGGGATCGTAAACTACGCGCCAGGGATCTCAGCAACGCTTCTGCAATCCGGACATGATCCGAAAGTAAATCATAAAAATCTTCCCGTGAAATTTTTAACACCAGCGTTTCTTCCAGAGCGGTGGCGGTTGCGACACGGGGCTGGTTATCAAACAGTGCCCAGGTTCCGAATGCTTCCTGCGGCCCACTGATGCTGATCTCTTGACCGTTGCGATGCAGGCGTACTTTCCCATCTAACACAAGATATAACGAGTCCGCCGAGTCGTTGACTTCGTAAAGATTGGCTTGCGGCTGGAAAGTTATTTCTTCCGTAATGGCAGCGATATGCGCCAGATCCTCGACCCGAACTTCTTTAAAAACCTCGATGTCCTGCAGGAGGATGACTTTTTCGATTGTAGTATACATACTTTGATTTAAAGACAGTCAAAAAAATAACAACCATTACGCAGAGACGCAAAGCATGTCCTGAGGAACGCTGAAGTTCTCGCAAAGTTCTAAGATTTTTCTTTGCGTTATCTTCGCGCCTTTGCAACTATGCGTGGGATTCTTTATGAAAATGCATAAATCTTGAGTTATTGTCAAATGCTAAAAATATTATTTAAACAGATTGTTTCAGCACCAAATTTGCCGTTTCTTGCACCAGCGGGTTCTTTTGTTTCAGAGCGTCATTTATGAGCGGCCTGAATTCTTCAACCAACCCATTTTTACCAATTTCATAAATTGCACTGGCACTCAACAAGGGGTCGTTTTCTTGAATCAAACTCTCAAGAGCTTTTTTTCGATCACTAAAAGAAATGTCGATAAGTCCGTCAGCTTTTTGCAGCACCTGTTCGGTGGGCAGTTCCTCGACGATTGGCAGCAGGATGCGTTTTAAGTCATTTGAAAGAATATTATCCAAAAACTCCACGGCATTGGCCCGGATAGAACGATTTTCACTGGTTGTCGCAGCGTAGGCATTGTAGATATCGCGCGGTGGATATTGTAAACCTAAGAGTCGAAATATACGGTCGAGGTGATCGTCGAGACGTTCCTGCAAAACTCTTTCAAGTAAGTTAAACTTTTTATCGTTTTCGCCAGGATTCTCTTTGGTCAGGTGTAAAGTTGCCAGAATTCTAAAATATGTATTCAGTTCATCGACCAGGGCCTGGTCCACGCGTTTATCGAATTTGAGTTCCGGAAAACGAGTTCGCAATTTATTTAAAGCTTTAATAATTTGATACCGCAGCGTTTCATTTTTTTGAGGTAACATTTCTAAAAGGACGTCCACCGCCTCCTGACCACCAATCAGACTTAGCACGCGTGGAATGCGGGTCCGAATCTGGATTGGGACACTTTCGTCCGTCTGGGTGCTAGCCAGCGTTTCAATAATTGACACGCCGTAAGACCCCAGTGCTTGCCCCGAGACCTTTCGATAATCCCGATACTCCATACTCTGAATCAGAATCGGTACGAAGTTTTTTGCACGGATTTTCCCCGCGCTTTTGATTGCCTGAATTTTAACAGAAGTTTCAGGATCATCGAGCAATTTTAACAGATACCCAAAATAGGTTTCGTCTTTTATGACACCGAGTGCGCCCGCGGCATGACGTCGTGATTCCTTTCCACCTTTGAGGAATGATTGAATTAATTCATGGCTAAGAAGCTTCTTTGATAAATCCGGGCTTTGTGCCAGACAGAAAAGCGTCGCACCCCGCAAGCCCAGGTTTTCATCATTGAGCCATTTCTTAAGAGATTTCGTAATTGAATCTTTGGTAAATTCGGCATAAAACCGCACAGCTTCCCGTTGAACGTTCTCGTCTTCGTCAAAAAGTAACAGCTCTGCGTCCGCAAGTAAACTTGTCTCAGCCCGCCGCCTCATGAGTTGCAAAGTGTGGAATCTGACCTCCGGAGATGAATGTTGCAGCAGAGGTTTTATCGGTGGAATCAGATCGACGTCCTCAACGGTCTCCAATAAATCCAGGGCGTAAACGATTTGACGTTCATTGCGGCTGCCTAAAGAAATAATTAACGAATTAATAGTCGCTTCATCATTAAGGCCCCCGGCGAGGAGATCCGGATCAATTTGTCTTTTGGCGATTGCCTGCCGGAAGGAGTTCACATATTCACGATAGGTTGCAAATGAAATCACCACCCAAACGATGATTAAACCGATAGAAACAAGACTGATTTGAGCCACACTTAATCCAATCCATGAAAAAGAAATGAGCAAAATAAGTCCCGCCAATCCTCTAGCAAACCGGTCAACAAACATATCTATAAATGCCTTGGTATCCTTTTTTAGGTGTGGTGGAATTGGCAGGTAAAGAAGCTCGGTTCCCACTCGGTTAATGGAATGTCGGAATCCCCTGTCTCCAAATTTGAGTCCCAAAATGGCAATAAACCCGTAACTGGAAAAGACCCAAACAGAAGCGAGCAGCAACGCGAACGGTAGAAACAGGATCGTTACGCCCACACCAAAGCGGCGGATAATTGTGGTAGCAAATCCGACCTGAAAAAACAGGGCAAAAATACTCAGGTTGGAGAGCCAGAAGCCGAGAAAGCCGGTGAGGTCGTCCGTATTTGGGTTTTTCTCGCTGGCGTAGGTAATAAACTGAAATTCGGTAATTTGTACAACCATGAAGGTAATTCCAACCACGGCCATAATCAGGGCAATGTGTTTGGATTTTCGAATAGCCAAAAATACTTCGCCTACTTTTTTAAATGATTGACTCGTTTCTGCCGGTTTTTGCGTACTTCGCCCGGTTTCCAGGAAAGGGTCTCGCTCTCGCCAGGCTAATTTCATTAACAAGAGGGAAATGCCCAAAAAACCGATGCAAATAAAAGCGAGATTGGGAGTCCCGATTTCTGTTGCCAGCAGGCGGGTAAAATAGCCGCCCATAATCCCGCCCAATATTGCACTGGCGGTCAGAAGCGGAAACAGCCGTTTGGCCTCGCGGGCATTAAATAAATAGTTTGCTAACAGCCAGAACTGGGTCGTGGTGAGAACGCCATAAATGCTTGCCCAGATAAACAGGACGTAGTATAACACCGGAGAATTTATATTAGAATTCAACAGCCAGCGAAAAAAGAGCAGATTGCCGGCTAAGAAAAGGGTTGTCCAAAAAATCAATCGATCTAAAGGTACGTTGGAAGAAAATTTTATATAAAACAGCACGAAGATGCCGACCACCAGAGCCACCAACATGTAGAGCCACGGCAGCTGGGCTGCTCCTAAATTGGAGACGAAGAGAGACCGGGTCATCGGTTTTAAAATATCATAAGAAGCGATAATGACAAAGCTGTAACCCGCCATCATGGCAATACGCTTGCCCTCGCCTCTTCGAATGTCGACAGCCTTTCTTAGAAATTGACGCATGTATTTCTTAACTGTATGGCTTCTAACTGATTATCATGTCGAATTACTTTTAAAATATACGTAACAGCGGCTTCTTTGTCAATCGTTTTCAGGGCCTTGTGGGTTGTATGAGGAACTTGAAATTCATTTTCTATTTTCTTAACTTTATTTCAGTTTCTAATTATGTGACTTCTGCAAAACAGGACCCAGAGAACACAGAGGAGCACAGAACTCCCAGAGAAAAATGATTTAAATAAACGAGGAGATAGAGATGGCTGACAGGGAAGAATCAGAATCCGCCATTGCTATGAACTTAACGGGGAATGAAAGCTTAAGGTCTCTTAATTGTCCAATATCAAATTTCTGAAAGAAGATATTCTTAGAAAAATAAATTAAAATTTCTCAGTTTTTTGATACTCGTGGTTCTCTCTGTCCAAAATATTTTTAACACGTTTCACTTTTCATAACTGTAGCAAGGAGGAGGAAATGCGCCAAATTGTGATTCCAAAATATGGCGGCGTCAACGTTTTCAGAATTGAGGAGAAACCTGATCCGCAGCCGGGCAAAGACGAAGTCTTGATTCGAGTGAAAGCCTCGGGAATTAATTTCGCGGATATTTTAGCCCGCCAGGGTCTCTACCCGGACGCACCTAAACGCCCGATGGTGGTCGGGTACGAGGTCTCGGGTGTGGTTGAATCTGTTGGCGAAGATACAGATGAAAATCTAAAAGGTAAAGAAGTTTTGGCAACTACGAGGTTTCATGGTTACTCAGATGCTGTAGTTGTGCGCGCAGCCCAGATTTTCGACAAGCCGAAGTCGCTGAGTTTTGAACAAGCGGCTGCCATTCCGGTCAATTATTTGACCGCCTACCAACTTTTGATCACAATGGGCGCTTTGAAGAAAGAAGAGTCGGTACTTATTCACAACGCCGGCGGTGGGGTTGGGTTGGCGGCGCTGGACATTGCGAAGAAAATCGGTGCAACAACCTATGGTACCGCCAGTTCCGGCAAGCATGATTTTTTGAAACAGCGCGGTCTGGACTATGCTATTGATTACCGCACTGAAAATTGGTTGCAAAAGCTAAAAGTGTTAACAGATGGAAAAGGTGTGGAACTGGTACTCGATCCGCTTGGTGGAACGAGCTGGAAGAAAAGTTACCAGGCCTTGAGAGCTACCGGCCGCTTAGGGATGTTTGGTATTTCAACCGCGACAGAGTCTGGCCTCGGGGCAAAATTGAGCTTGTTGAAAGTAGCGCTGCAAATGCCCTGGTTTAACCCGGTTGGTTTGATGAATACAAATAAGAGCGTTTTTGGCGTCAATCTTGGCCACATGTGGGGCGAAGCGGAAAAAGCCGGCCGCTGGATGCAGGAGATTTTAGATGGGGTCGAAGAGGGTTGGGTGCAACCTCATGTCGACAAAACGTTCTTTTTTGAAAAAGTCGGTGAGGCCCATGCTTATATTGAAGCGAGGAAAAATATTGGCAAAGTTATTTTGGTGCCGTGATGGTGAAGTTTTGGCGACCTGTTACCGAAAGAAATTGCCGGATAAAAAGTCGCGATGATGGTAGGAGTAGAAATCAAGCTTAAGTTGGTATGGGAACAAATGCTTTCTTCCTTAAAATGACTTGCCGGGGTTGCTGAATTTATTTTGATCGTGTCGATTAACTTGTTAATTTTGTTTTGGACATCATCAGTAATGCGGTAAACTAGCTCCTTAAAAACCATCAACTCGTCAGGGCCCAATACAATCTTAAATTCTGGAATTGCTTTGCCACAATTTACAACAATAGTCAACTCACAATTTTTGTCACTCTATCTAGAATCACCGTACAGATAATGAATATCTTCATTAATGCTTCCGGCATCTGCAATAGCCAAGCTCTTTTTTCGGCCTGTGATTTTGTATTTGTTTTGTTCTATCCATCTAGAGGCCTTGTTTTCAAAGTCATCGATGGTTAATTTAGCTCTTAAATTTGTTTATTCGCATTTTCACGGTAGACCAGGAAGTCAATGCTTTTGAGATAGTTCCCGCTTCGCTTCATAGTTATCTAGCCTTTCCTGATTCTTTAGATATAGAATTCGTCTTAATGATTAATTTTGCCCGGGAATGAACGTTTCGCAGACGTTTGACCAGGTGCGCTGAAAGATCCCGTGTTCAAAATTGAGCCATCCTAGCAGCGTATATCTAATCTTGACAATATAAATGGATTTTCTTAAATTTTCTTTTTGGTGATATAATTTTATCTTCTGGGGAGGATCTATGAGTTTCAAACTGGATTACCGTGTCTGTGCTGTTATTTCGGTGGCGATTTTGCACATAATATCCCTGCCTCTCGCCAATTGCCAAACCCATGATTCAAATATATTGATTTTTTACAACGCCAATATTTGGACTGTGGATGAAGAAAACCCAACCGCCGAAGCAGTGGCCATCAAAGACGGAAAGTTCATCGCCGTCGCCAGCAACGAAGAAGTCTTAAAGCTGAAAAATGCAAATACCCGAACTATAGATCTGCGGGGTAATTTCGTCGTTCCCGGCTTTAATGACAATCACGTGCACTTCGCGTCTGCAGCACGTTTTCTTGAATTTAACATCATGAAAGCTGCAAACCAGGAGGAATTTGTCGAGAAGGTTCGGGACGTTGTGCAGAAATTGCCGGATGGTGACTGGATTCTCGGTGGACTCTGGGGCGCCTATGACTCCTGGGCAGAAGGCAGTGCCGGTCGTCAAAGCCGCGAAGTATTTACACCGGAGATGAGTCTTGTGGAAGACTTAACAAGAGCAAATCCTATGTTCATTCGTAAATTTGATAACAGCGAATTTGCGGTTAACGCGGCCGCTTTGAAAGCGCTGGGCTTATCGCCTTTCAGCCCGTCTGAACTACCGGAGGTTAATTTTATTTTCAAAAACGGCAGGTTCAACGGCATTTTGAAAGGTAAAGGCGTTTTGCCTTATGTGGGTCCCAAAATTCCCAACAGTTTTTCTCATGAGCGTCGTCTTGAACAAACGAGGCGCGCCCTGGCTGAAATTCGTAAATACGGTGTGACAAATGTCAGTGATATGTCTGATGACGAGCAACTTGACATCTACCGCGAACTTCGTGAAACTGGCGAGCTAACGGTGCGCGTGCATTTTCGTTATATGCTGGATCGGTGGCATGAGCTCGCTGACCAGGGTATCAAAGTTGGCTCCGGAAATGAGTGGATTCGTCTAGGTGGCCTCAAAGGACATATCGACGGAATTATGGGAAACAGCAGTGCGCGATTCCTCGAGCCTTACTCCCATGACCCAGGCAATCGTGGCCGCTGGCGCCGTCTCATGGTTGATAACGAAGGTAATTTTGTCGAAGGAAAATTTCTGAAATATATGCTGGATGCGGATAAAGCGGGCTTGCAGCTTACTGTGCATGCCATTGGCGACGAAGCCAATAATCTACTGCTGAAATATTTGGAAGAATTGCACCAACAAAACGGCGTGCGTGATCGCAGATTTCGCCTCGTTCACGCGCAAGTCATCGCACCGGGCGACTTCAAACGTCTCGGCGAGTTGGGTGTCATAGCAGAAGTCCAGCCATTTCACCTGAGCGACGACATGCGCTGGATGGAGGAGCGCATCGGCCATGAGCGGTGCAAGGGAGCTTATGCATTCAAGAGTATTCTGGACAGCGGTGCGACCTTGTCTTTTGGCACGGATTGGCCCGGCACGGCTGCCGCCGAGTATCCTATCAATCCGATGTTTGGAATCTACGCTGCCGTAACACGCCAAACGCTTACCGGGCAGCCTGAAACTGGTTGGTTCCCTGATGAAAAAATTACAATTGAGGAGGCCATAAAGGCCTACACGCTTAACACGGCTTATGCCAACTTCGAAGACAGCATTAAGGGCTCCATTGAAATCGGCAAACTCGCCGACCTGGCAGTGCTTTCACAGAATCTGCTTGAAATTTCTCCCGATGATATTTTAAAAACAGAAGTGTTTTATACAATTATGGGGGGAAAAATTGTCTATGAAAAGGGTGAGTTGTCAATGAAGTGACAGGGTCGAGTGCGCCTTAGTTGAATATCCTTAGTTTGTGTACCGTAGCAGGGATTTCGGCACTTACGGGCCGGAACGAAATAAAAAGTTAATCTCATTCTTGGAGGAAAAATGAAAAAACGAACTATAATTACCATCATGCTTTTTTGTTTCACCGCTCACTCTTATGCAAAAAAATTCGATTTCTACCCAAACGCTGATTACAACTCTTCGATTCCAACTCTCGAACAAGTGGTCGGACACAGTTGGGGTGAAAAAATCACCTCGCATGGCGAAGTGGAGCGCTACATTAAAGCTCTGGCTGAGGCATCACCAAATGTGAAATTGATAGAATATGGCAAGACTTGGGAAGCCCGAGCGCTCTACTATTTAGTTGTTGCTTCCGAGAAGAATATGGCGCGCCTGGACGAAATCAAAGACGGCATGCAAAAACTTGCTGACCCGCGAATAATCAACACTGATGCAGCAGATAATTTGATCGTAAGCCTGCCCTCCGTTGTCTGGCTGGCTTACGGCGTTCACGGCAACGAGATTTCCAGCACAGATGCCGGGTTGCTAACGGCCTATCATTTAGTTGCCTCGAAAAATGATACCGTTGCTAAATCGGTGCTGGCGAACACCGTGGTCATTATCGATCCAATGCAAAACCCGGACGGGCGTGATCGTTTCGTTAATTATTTTCGGCAAACGCGGGGTCGCTGGCCAAACGCGGATCAGAAAGCCGCTGAGCACAATGAAGACTGGCCGGGCGGCAGAACCAATCACTACTTGTTTGATATGAATCGTGATTGGTTTGCCTTGACCCAGCCTGAAACTCGCGGCCGGGTGCAGGCTTATTTGGAATGGTATCCGCAAGTGTTTGTAGACCTGCACGAAATGGGATCAAATTCGACTTACTATTTTGCGCCGCCCGCGGATCCCCTCAATCCTGAAATGCCGCCTGAGCAGCTCAAGTGGCTGGAACGATTTGGCCGCAACAACGCCAGATGGTTTGACCGCATGCACTTCGATTACTTCACCCGCGAAGTATTTGACTCGTTCTATCCCGGTTATGGCGAAGGCTGGCCCATGTTTCAAGGCTCTATTGGTATGACTTATGAACAAGCTTCAGCCCGAGGACTGGTTGTAAAACGCGAAGACGAAACGACCATGCACTACCGCGATACCGTGCAGCATCATTTTATTTCTTCATTAGCAACCGCAGAAACTGCGGCCACCCATAGAGAATCTTTGCTGCGCTATTTTTACAAATACCGCCAATCCGCCATTCAAGAAGGTTTGCGAGAATCCATTAAAGAATATATTATTCCGCCGGGCAGCGATCCGAACCGTTCGGCCAAGTTGGCTTCACTGCTGCTCGCGCAAGGGATTGAGGTCAAAAAAGCCGAAATTGCATTCACCAACTCTAAAGTCAAAGACTATTACGGCGGTCAAACTCAGTCAAAACGATTTCCGGAAGGGACTTTTGTGGTTTCGCTGGCTCAGCCGGCTAAACGACTGGCCAAAACGCTTCTGGCTAAACAAACCTCAATGGATGACGCTTTCATAAAAGAGCAGCTTCGTCGTCAAAAGAAACGGTTGGGGGATCAAATTTATGATGTTACGGGCTGGTCACTGCCTTTAATTTACGATATTGATGTATATAGAGCAGAAGGCGCGTCAAAAGGCCGTTTCTCTGTTTTATCGGAAGCGGTTACAAATAAAAACCAAATGTGCGGCGATAAAGCGAAGTTGGCTTATTTAATTCCATGGGGATCAAATTCATCGGCCGCGGCACTACTGAGCCTGTTTCACCAGAATATCCGGGTTTTCAGCTCAGACAAAACAATGACGCTCAATGGCAAGAAATTTCCCCGGGGATCTTTAATTATTAAGGTAAAAAATAATCCGCAGGACCTTCATCAGCGTTTGGAGAAACTCGCAAGTGAAACCGGTGCAGAAATTATCGCGACCCACACATCCTGGATGGATGCGGGAGTCAGTTTCGGCAGTGGCAATGTGAATTTCTTAAAGAAACCTGAAATTGCAATGGCTTATCATATACCTACGAGTTCCTACTCAGTTGGCTGGGCGCGCTATATCCTAGAGCAGCAATATAGTTACCCGGTTACGATTATGAACACCTCACAACTGGGTCGTTTTGATTTGAGTAAATACAACGTTTTAATCCTGCCCAATACACGAAGGGGTTACACCGGAACACTGGGTGAATCGGGCGCTAAAAAAATCAAAGCCTGGGTACAAAACGGCGGTACTCTGATTACCTTTGGGCAGGCAACGCACTGGTTGACTGAAGATAAAGTTGATCTTTTGGCCACCAGCCGTGAATTCAAAGGGGGTAAATCTGAGAAAAAGAAAAAAGAAGAGGAACCTAAGCAAAAGGAGAAAAAAACAACCCCTGATCTTTCACAACCCTTCAATGTCGAAAAAGAAATTCAACCTGATGAAGAATTGCCTGCTTCAACACCCGGGGCTATCATGCGAGTAAAATTGGACACCGAACACTGGCTGGCCTTTGGTTACGACGGCGACGCCAATGTTATGGTTTCAAGTCGAAATATTTATACACCTATCAAGCTGGATAAAGGGCGCAACATCGGCCTTTACATGCCCGAAGATAAAGTTGTGGTGAGTGGATTTACCTGGGAAGATGCACGCAAACAAATCGCCAACAAAGCCTATTTGATGCACCAGCGGCACGGTCGCGGCCATGTCGTCGCCTTTGCGGAAGACCCCAATTATCGTGCATTTATGGATGGGTTGAACTTGCTCTTTTTGAATGCGGTTTGCTTTGGACCGGCACATTAAAATGAAGAATTCAGAATTAAAAATTAAGAATTACAAAAAGGTCAAAGCAATTTAATTCCAAACTTTGATTTCTTAAACGTCGCGGCCCACAGCAGAGAAAAGAATGGTCCGGTGAAACAGAAAGATTCACAAACAGAATACGATCGCCCTGTTTCAAAAGTCCGGTCAGCGCAGCACTGACTGCAGCCATGCCTGAAGCAAAGCATTTGCACGCTTCACCGTGCTCCAAAGCCGCCAGTTTACCTTCAAACACTGCCACTGTTGGATTCCGGCCGCGCCTGTAGACGTAGTTCTTGCTCTCTTCTGACAGCTCATCCTGCAATTGCCGAAGTGATCCCTTCCGGAACAGCGAGGTCTGAACAATTGGCGGCATGACAGCGCCGGCATTTTCATCGAGGTTTTCGTCTTGGCCAAGACAAATCTGTTCGTCACCGGGATGGATTTGTGCCGTCAATGTATTTCCGGTTTTGTTAATATTTTAGGCAGGAAAAGCGTCGGCAATATAACTAAAACAAGGGTTGCTTGTCAACTCCATGGTGTGTTCCTTCAAAACTGTTTCGCGTCACTTTACAAGTTTTGCCTTGAATTCCAGCTTTGGGTTCGTTATTTTTAGAAGTGAGATTTCCAGAAGAAAATTTCAAATTGTCGCACCTTTTTTAATAGGATGAATTTTCTGTTTTTCAAGACGGTATTCTTTGGGCCGGCTATTCTCTATTCAATTCCATATCCTGGTCAGGCTTGCCTTAGGTCTTGACAATCTTCATGAGATGCCGTTTTCTCCGGCTACGCTGTTTAATTTTCAGAATCGTTTAAACGACCATTTTGTCAAAACCGGAATCAATCTGCTGGA
>SMXC01000343.1 GCA_004356825.1 Caldithrix sp. | reverse complement strand
TATGGGATGTAATTAGGCTTGACCCGGGCAAATTAGATTGGTTGGCGCTATAATCCGAAAAATTAAAGTTAGGTTTTAGATGTTCGATATTGATATTCCCAGATTAAACAGAGGATGCTGTGAAAAACCCTTTCTTGAAAAGCCTTTGGCGCATCGGCTGAAACAAGGGGCAATGATGGAAAGACGAAAGTAATTGAATTTGACCCTTTAACGCAAGAAGTCGTTTGGACCTATAAAGGCGAGCCTGCAGAAGCGTTCTATTCCAGGGAAGCCGGTAACGTCAGCCGTTTGCCTAATGGAAACACGTTAATTACAGAATCGGAAAATGGCAAAGCATTTGAAGTGACGCCTGAGGGCAAAATCGTCTGGGAGTTCTTCAACCCTCATCGAGCAGGAGACAATAACGAGCTTATTGCTGCATTATATGATGTTGTTCGATACGATCAAAACCAATTTGATTGGTTGGCGCTGGATGCCAAATTAGAATAGTATCTTTTAAATTATGAGAATGTCCAGGCCTTTACTAGCTCTTAACACACGACTAGCCTTCGCCTCTAAACGGTAGTGACATAATGGATAGCTGGGAACCTCCTCCAATAGATTTAACCATATCGAGAGAGTTTGTTCACGTGTGGTATGTTTCGTTAGATCAATCTGAATCTTTGCGTCAAAATCTAGCGCAAACTCTATCGGAAGAAGAGCACAAGCGAGCGGAACGGTTTCATTTCCGGAAAGACCGAGATCATTTTATAGTTGCGCGCGCTGTGCTCAGAGATATTTTGAGCCATTACTTGCAGAGAGAGCCAGAAGACATATTATTTCATTATAATGCTTATGGAAAGCCGGAACTTGGGCAAAATTTTACCGGAATGAACTTTAATGTCTCCCATTCAGGGAATGTTGCCCTTTATGCATTCACTTACGGGCGCGAAGTTGGTATCGATGTAGAGCAGATCCGTCCGGATTTTGCAGAAGAGCCCATTGCAAAGAGATTTTTTTCGCCAGCCGAGGCTGCCGTTTTTTCTGATCTCGCGGTCGATGAGAAGAAAGAAGCTTTTTTTAGTTGCTGGACCCGCAAAGAAGCTTTTATCAAAGCAACCGGCAAAGGGGTTTCTTTCGGACTTGATAATTTTGAGGTGAGCCTGGTCCCTGATAAACCGGCAGCGCTTCTAAGTGTAAAAGGAGACAAAAAAGAAGCCCGCCGCTGGTCATTGAAGAGTTTGGAGATACAACCCGGCTATAAAGCTGCGCTCGCCGTCAAGGGCCATGATTGGCGGCTCCAGAGTTGGCAGTGGCGGCCGCTTGAACAGATCACGACTTCCACTAAGGAAACTAACATTTCAAGGTCGGAGTTATTTCTTAATCGAAGTTAGTCGAAAAGCGACAGGCGCAGAGCCAGCAGCGCGATCATTCAAAATCGTGCTGCTGGCTCTGCTCTCTTCGCTCCACGAGGGGATTGGCCGAAAATCGAAAACGAAAACATGAAGCGACCCAACGTAATTTTAATTTCCATCGATACGTTACGTGCCGATCATTTGTCCTGCTATGGATACAAACGCCCAATAACACCAAACATAGATCGCCTGGCCGGTGAAGGCGCTTTGTTCACCAACGCATACTCTACCGCTGTTTGGACGCCACCGGCACACGCCTCCATGCTAACCGGTTTATATCCTTGCCAACACGGCGTTGTGCACCAAAATAAGCTCAGAAGTGATATCCCGACCGTAGCCGAACATTTGCAAAGAAATGGCTATCACACCGCCGGCTTTGTGAACAATAGTCAGGTCGGAAACCTGGTTGGCTTGAACCGCGGTCACGACGATTTTTATGAAGTTTGGCAGGGATTTTCAAAAAATCAGATTTTTAAGCGCATGGCAAATAAAGCCCGGCAATTTTCGGGCTCTTCAGATCATGGTGCATCAGAAACAAACAACCTGATTTTTCGATGGTTAAAGGGAGGTTGGAATCGGGAAAAGCCGTTTTATCTGTTTATTCATTATATCGATGCTCACAATCCGCTCAAAGCGCCACGTCCCTTTAGATTTAAATACCTGACAAAAAAAATGCGGTCGCAAATAGATATGGCCAAAATCCAAAAAGTTGCCGATAATCCGCTGGTCTGTTTTACGGATGGTCTTGAACTCACTGAAACTGAGATTCATGCGCTCACCTGTCTCTATGACGAGGAAATTAATTACCTGGATTATAAAATAGGGGAGCTTGTTGACCACCTCAAAAAAAGAAACCTGCTTGAGGATAGTTTGTTAATTCTGACCGCAGATCATGGCGAGCATTTAGGCGAACATGGCATGTACTCTCATGTCGCAAGCTTATACGAACCTATCGTACATATTCCTTTAATTTTGAGATACCCGGCAGTGGTAAAACCTGAAACAGTCAGTCATCAACCGGTGCAGCACATCGATATCTTCCCGACGATTCTGGAATCAACCGATTTGGATAAAAGAAACAGTGCTACAGGCACGGGGCGAAGTTTATTTAAATCCTTGGAGAAAAATGCCGTAGCGCGAACTTTGTTTGCCGAGTGGGAGGGACGCATTCCTCATTTTGTACGGGATAGACTTAACGATAAAAACGGCGAAAGAATCGAGCAAAAATTTACAAATAAACTTTGGATGAGCCGCACGAGCGATTATAAGCTGATCGCCGATTCACGCGACCAATTCGAATTGTACAACACTAAAAACGACCCTGACGAACAAATGAATTTGTGCGAAAAGGAACCAACTAAGTTTACCAAATTAAGAACCGCATTGGAAAGTTGGAGGGACTCTACAACCAGAGAACAAACATCTGAGTCGTATGACTACTCTGAGGAAACTTTAAAAAAACACCTCAAAGCTCTGGGCTATTTGTAAATGAATAACGGGATGCGATCCAGATTCAGTAAAATATTTCATGTTTAAAGAACTCCTGCGGCAGTCTTCCTGGTACTTTGCAGGCTATGGTGCCGGTGTCATAATGACCTTAATTACATTCCCGCTTTGGACAAGACATTTCACGGTCGAGGAATATGGAATTTTAAGCCTTATCGGTGTGACTATTTCATTTGTTACACCGTTGGTTAAATTTGGTTTACATAAAGCCGTTCTACGATTATTTTCTGAATTTCAGAGTAAAAAAAGAGCACTCCCCGAATCCAGTTTTTATACAACGTTTTTTATCGGAGCTATTGCATTAGGAATTTTCTTTGGCGCCATATGCATAGGAATCATTGTTGGGTTAGGTCCCGACCGTTTCGGCAGCATTCAAACATATAACCTGTTTATCCTGGCAGGTCTTACATTTTTTATTTCACCCGGATGTTCTATTTACGGACACTTTCTTAGGGTTGAGGAGAAGGCTAACGAATTCGTTCTCGTCCGTTTCGTTCGAGCAGTACTAGGATTGACGCTGAGTCTGGTTTTAGTGTTCGTTTTTTTGCTTGGATTGAAGGGGATCTATATTTCCGCATTATTATTACAAGTCTGTTTGTTTGTGTATGTTTTCTGGTCGCTTAAACGCCACAAAAAATTTGTTCTGAAATCATTCTCTTTTGCCTTGCTCTTCGAAGCTATAAGCTTCGGTCTTCCATTGATCGGTGCCGAAATGGCGAATCACATTTCAAATATCGGGGATCGGTTCATGCTGCAGTTTTTTTTGGGCACAGAAGCCGTTGGTTTATACGCAGTGGGATACGGCCTGACATCGCACTTAAAATCGCTGCTGACCGTGGGCATGTTCGTGATCACGCCCATGTATGTTAAAATATGGCATGAGCAGGGTCGGGAGAAAACCGAACAATTTCTCAGCACTGTTTTGGATTATTATCTAATGGCGGCAATTCCGGGAATTGTGTTGTTTTCTGTTTTTGGCGGTGAAATTCTGGTGTTGATGGCATCTACAAAATATGAACAAGCCAGGGTTCTCATGCCATACCTTGCCGCTCCTCTCGCCTTGCATGGCGCCATTTCTATTTATACAGCCGGCATGTTTATTCATAAAAAAACTAAGTTAATTTTATATTTTACCGCAAGCGCTGGAATTTTGAATATTATTTTAAATTATGTACTCATTCCTTTAATGGGAATAACCGGAGCGGCTGTTGCGACTCTAGTTTCTTATGTGTTTCTCATTGTTTTGGCTAATATTTTTTCATCAAGATTTTTAACAATCCGATTAAATTATCACGGAGTCATAAAATATATAGCAGCATCTGTCATTGCGGTGCTTCTGCTCCAGGTCATTACGATTGAGATATTCCTTGGTATTATTATAAAACTGCTTATTGGTCTTCTGATCTATTCAGCCGCGATGTGGAGTTTTGATGCGCGAATCCGGCAAAAAGTGAAAATGGCGTTCGTCAGGATATGATTAAAAACCTTTTTAAACAGACCTCCTGGTATTCTCTGCCCTATTTTATCGGGGCAGCGATAGGCTTTGGGACGTTTCCAATTTGGACGCGGTATTTCACGGTCAAAGAGTATGGCATGATGAGCCTGATAGATGTCACGCTTATGTTTATTGCGCCGCTGGCGAGATTCGGCTTACCCCAGTCCACTGTCAGGTTCTTCTCTGAATGTCAATCCGGCAATCGAAGCCTGACCATACCTAGTTTCTTTACGACGCTTTTTCTGGGAGCCCTGGCCTTAGCTGGTATTTCTACGCTATTATTCTTTCTGACTATAGTTGCATTGGGACCTGACCGGGTAGGCGGTCAGCAAATGTATGATCTTTTCAAACTGGTCAGCGTCCTGCTTTTTTTGGGCGCCGGCCCAGGGGTTTTTAATTCCGCTTTAAGAGCAGAACAAAAAGCAAAGTTTCTGGCAATTCTTACCAGTACGTCTACAATGGTGAGCCTGCCTCTTGCTTTCATCCTGGTATTTGGTTTCCTGCTTGGCGTGAAGGGTATCTATATCGGCTCTATTTGTATTCAGACTTCCAGCCTTATTTTCTATATCTGGTTTCTCAGGCGCCAAAAAAGACTGGTTTTGTCGTCTTTTTCGTTTCCTTTTCTGTTTAGAGCGATGCGGTATGGACTTCCTCTCGTACCTGCGCAATTGGCAAATATGATATCAAATATCGGTGATAGATATATTCTGCAAATTTTCTTAGGGTCGCAAGTAGTTGGGTATTATGCGGTGAGTTATGGCTTGACCCTGCACTTAAAATCAGTCCTGACCCTTATGATGGTCGCAGTCACCCCAATGTATCTTGATATTTGGGAAAAACATGGCCGGGAAAGAACAGAGAAATTTCTGAGTTCTGTCCTGGATTACTATTTAATGGTAGCCATCCCGGCAGTTATTTTGTTTTCCTTTTTTGGCGACGATATTTTGATATTATTGGCTTCTTCAAAATATGAGGGCGCTCAAGGATTGCTGCCCTATCTTACTGCCCCAATTGTCTTGCATGGCGCTATTACAATTTATACGGCGGGTCTTTATATTCATAAAAAAACCAGCCTGATTTTATATTTCACCCTTGGTGCCGGAGCTTTAAATCTCCTTTTGAACCTTATCTTTGTTCCCTTGATGGGCATGGTCGGAGCTGCTATTACCACATTAATTTCATATATCTTTTTGATAGTTCTCGCGAATATTTTTTCATCTCAATATATAACCATCCGGCTAAACTATCTGGCGATAGGGAAATATCTGTTAGCCTCAATAATGGCGGTAATTTTTCTCCGCTTCATCAGCATCGATGTATTCTTTGGTGCTATTATCAAACTGCTGATCGGCGTCATAATATATTCCGCCGCAATCTTGATTATCGATAATAGGACAAGAAAGAGGCTAAGGATAGCGCTTAAATTTTAAGAATAATGGAACCACAAAAGTACAGGTTAATTTAAAAGGTATTTCCCGAACCTCATCGAATTATCGATCCTTAGTTCAATTAATATGAGAGTTAGTTATACATGGAATTAGGTATAGGCTTAACGAAAATTATTCCGTTGATCGTTTACCTCACCGGTATCGGAATACTTTTTGTAACTTTATTTTACAAAATTGAATTCGGGATCTACTTCCTGATTCCCCTATTAACGCAGCAGACTCTGTTGGAATACATGAGAGACTACCCGGGCGGTAAAGACTTTATAGACCTTTTCTTTTTTGTCCTGCTTTTAAAATGGATGCTGAGTCGTCAGGAATTCAGGAAAGCCCCGGAATTAAGAGGGTCATTATCGATTTCTATCGGTGCAATTGTTGTCTGGACATTTATTGGTCTTTGGATTTTGACACATACTTTCGGTTTTCCATTCTCGATTTCTAACAAGGCCTTTATCCATTGGAAAAATTTCTTGATGCTGCCTCTTCTATTCTTGATCATCGTCAATAATGTCAAGGACGAAAAACAAATCAAGATCATCCTGACATTGATGGCCATATCAATGCTGTACATGGATAGAAGTTTTTATAACAATTTCGCCGATAAAGACAGATCGAATTTTGATGAAAGCCTGCGAGTCGGTACGACTTTTTCATACCTTGGCCCAAATGAAACAGCAGTTTTTTATGCCCAGAACTCTATTGTCATTTTAAGTCTCTTCTTTTTTGAACTGCATAAAAGACGCAAAATGCTGTTTGGAGTTACGGTTGTTTTTAATTATTGGTGCTTAATGTTTCTCTACTCAAGAGGAGGGTACCTGGCAGCGTTGGTAACCTTCTTTTTCTTCGGGGTCACTAAGGATAGAAGATTTTTGGTACTCCTTGTTCTTGGTTTAATTTTTTGGCAGACATTTGTTCCAGCTTCCGTGCAGCAAAGAATTCAAATGAGTAAGCAGGGTAAAAGAGGCATCGACTCATCGATCGCGGCAAGATATGATATGTGGGATCAGGCATGGGAGCTTATTAAAGAAAACCCCATTCTGGGATATGGTTATTATGCTACGCATAATTTGGGTATAGAAACCGCGGGGAACAGAAAAATCAAAAAAAGAGCCAGTTTACACAATGGCTATATGCAGCTGTTACTCGATCAGGGACTTATTGGACTGGGCATTTTTCTCATTTTCTTTTTTATAAGTTTTCGTGTCGGATGGCGTTTATTCCGTACCGCAAAAGACCCTTTCCTGAAAGGACTTGGTTTGGGTTTCGCCGGATGCGTGCTGGCTGTGCTTGCAGGTAACGTGGCCGGAAGTTATTGGTTCTATTTGAATGTTTCTGCGTATTATTGGATAAACTTGGGCCTGGTTATTCGGGGCCTTGAAATAACAAAGGAATCAGAATTAGAATCGCCGCAAGAATTCCAGCAGCCCAAAGCTAAATTTGCCGCAGTGGTACATAACAAATGACTGAATCGAAACACAAAAATGATATACAAAATTGTAATAAAACGCCTATGACATAAGTTAAATAATCTGACGCACTCCCCCTTTTAAGCCTAAAAACCAGGTTTTTAATAGTGGAACAGTATTTGCGGAACAGGATTCCATAATTAACGGTTGGGGGGCCAGCAGCTTTCGGTACCGCAACTTCGGGAGTGCATCATGAAAAGTAACACAATAAAAACACTTTTAGTCCCTTTCTTTCTTTTTCTTCTACTTTTTGGTTTACAAGGCAAAACTTACGGAGGTCAAACATTTTATATTTCCACCACAGGTTCTAATGCAGGTTACGGTTCTTTTAATACACCCTGGCGGAACCTCGAATATGCGGTTACGGTCGCCAGGGCCGGTGACACAATTATTATGCGCGGCGGGACTTACTTTATGAACGAAGTTCTTATTGACCGAAAAAAGGGCAGAGGGGGCGCACCCGGTCAATATCTCACAATAAAAAACTTTTCCGGAGAACAGCCTTTTCTAAGATATAGCTCGAGACGTTTCATTATTTGGGCCGACTTTGTACGGGTTGAAGGGTTGCATCTTGAGATGCCTTGGCGTTTCGATGTGTTTGGCACCGGCAATCAAATCGTAAATAACAAGATGACCGGACCGCAGCCCAAATATGGCGCTATTGAAACCGGCGGCACAGATGTCCTGATTGAAGGCAATTATATCGAATATGATGACACAGGTGGCAACACCCAGGATCATGGTATTTACGTCCATAAGGGTAAGCGCATCACAGTGCGAAACAACACTATAATTGGCTCTAAGGGATACGGAATTCATCTTTACGATGAACACAAAAGCGCCGATCCTGCAGTTTGGGCTGCAAATCCGTTCAGTATGAAAGACTACCTGATAGATGGTAACTATGTCGCCAATTCTCAAACCCGCTCCGGTATTATTGTTGCCAAAGGCCGTGGTTCAGCCTATATCTTCCTGGAGAACATAACAATTCAAAACAATATATTAGATGGTAATAAGGATTTTGGTATTTATCTTAGGGAAGGGAAAGATGTAAATCTTTATAACAATACCTTCTATCGAAATGGCGCTGCGCCAGTCTTTATCAATAACTACGCCAGTGCGGTTACAATTAATAACAACATATTTGAAACAATTGACGTAAACCAAAACCATATAAAAAATAATTCCCTTGATCCAAATATAGTGGTTAGTACGAACCTGTACGAATCGGCCCCGCGCTTGGTGGGCGTCACAGATCCCTCGGCGATGGTCGGAACTGCCCGGTTTCTTGATCCTCAAAATGGAAATTTTAATCTCTTGCCTAATTCACCTGCTATTGATAAGGGCATAAATGTGGGATTGCCCTATAACGGCGCCGCACCAGATTTGGGAGCCTTTGAATTTAACGCGTCCGTTCCTGTTGAGTTAGCCTCTTTTCAAGCTTCAGTTTCGGCGAATTCGGTGCAACTGAATTGGGTAACGGAATCGGAAACGAACAACTACGGCTTTGACATTGAAAAAAGCCGGGACGATGTTGATTTTACCAAAGTCGATTTTGTTGCAGGCTACGGAACCGTGACAGAGGTCAAGTTTTATGAATATTTCGATGCCGGGCTTCAACCGGGTGTTTATTATTACCGCCTAAAACAAGTTGATCTCGACGGAAGTTTTGAATATTCACCTACCCTTGAGATTTCGATTAGTGTTCCGGACAGATTTACTCTCAATCAAAACTATCCAAATCCATTTAACCCTGAAACACAGATAAAATTTGAAGTTTCAGATAACGTACACGTATCGCTAACGCTTTTTGGTATGAAAGGAAATCAAATTAAGACACTTGTGAATTCCGAATATATTCCAGGCGGCTACTCTGCGAGTTGGGATGGAAAAAACGCTTTAGGAAAAAACGCGGCCAGCGGTACATATTTCTATAGATTAGAAATTTCCACGAAACAAAATAAGAAGTTGTTTAGTGAAACGAAGCGTATGACTCTCTTGCGGTGACTTAGTTTAACAAAGTTGTATATTTAAATATGAATTGCTCTGTGAAGAAATCTTTTTTAATAAAAACCATGGTGATTCTGGGATTACAAGCCCAGGTCTTTGCAGGGCAGATTTTTCATGTTTCTCCCCAGAACCCCAATTCATTTGCTCGTGCTGTAAGAAGAGCAGGACCTGGTGACACGGTCATTCTAAGCGGCGGGATTTACAGGTTAGGCGAAGTCCTGATCGATCGCAGGAAAGGCATGGGTGGGGCCAAGGAACACTATCTGACCATTAAAGCAGCTCCGGGCGAAGAACCTGTTTTGCGCGGCCGGCGGCGATTTATTATCCAAGCCAATTACGTACGGATTGAAGGTTTGCATTTTGTCATGCCCTGGCGCTTAGAAGCCTTTGGCACAGGATTGCAAATCGTAAACAATAAATTTACCGGGCCACAACCAAAGTATGGAGCAATTGAGGTAGGAGGCCGCGATATTTTAATCGAAGGCAACTTTATCAAATACAGCGACGCCGGGGGTAATACACGAGATCATGGAATTTATGTTCATAAAGGTGAGCGCATCACTTTAAGAAATAACACCGTGATTGGCGCCAAAGGTTACGGCATCCATGTTTTTGATGAGCACAAAAGCGCCAAGCCCCGTGATTGGGCAGCGCATCCATTCGTAATTAAAGATTATATTTTAGAGGGTAACTTCATCTCCAGCTCGCAAGATCGATCCGGAATTATTATAGCAAAGGGACGTGGCGGCAAACACATTAAATTGGAAAATATCACGATCAGAAACAATACCTTTGTTGGGAATGCTGAATTCGGTTTGTATATACGACAAGGAAAAAATATAACCGTTTATAATAACACTTTTTATAACAATCGAATTGCCGCGTTATTTGTTAAAGAGCCTGCAAAAGGTAGTGAGCCGGTAAGCCATGTCATTATTAAAAACAATATTTTTTCCGGTCGTCGAGTTCATGTACGCAATAAATCTAACGGTGAGAGTATTATATTAGAGAACAATTTATATAATACGGGGCCCCGCCTACAAGGGATAACCGATGCAAGCAAGAGGGTTGAAGATCCCAAATTCGTTGATGCGGGCGCTTATGATTTCCGTCTTCAAAAATTTTCTCCGGCAATTGACGCCGGCGTTCTTGTGGGCTTGCCTTTCACTGGTGCTGCTCCTGATTTAGGTGCACTTGAATTTGGTAGTTCTGCACCAAAAT
>SMXC01000024.1 GCA_004356825.1 Caldithrix sp. | reverse complement strand
CGCCCTCCCGGGCTGCCGATAACCATGATGGTTTTGTCATCTTTCGATACAATCGTTGGCGTCATGGAAGACAGCATGCGTTTTTCCGGCTCCACCAGGTTAGGCTCTGTGCCGATGAGACCGGTTGAATCTGTTCGCCCCGGCCAGGGATTGAAATCTCCCATTTCATTGTTGTATAAAAATCCTGCGCCGGCGGCCACAATTTTTGAGCCGTACCAGGCCTCGATTGTGCAGGTATTTGATACCGCATTTCCTTCTGCATCCACTACCGAATAGTGCGTTGTTTCTGAAGATTCGGCCGCCCATTCAAAATTGTCCGGACTGCTTTGGGAGGCTTTGGTCAAATCGATAGTTTTGCGCAATTCTTCAGCATGTTCTTTTGAAATGAGCCACTCGACCGGCATCTCCTGATTAAAATCAGGATCGCCCAGGTAGTGTGCGCGATCCGCAAAGCCCCGTCGCATCGCTTCCGCCACTAAATGGATATAAGCCGCGGAGTTGTACCCCAAATCTGTGAGTTGATAGCCTGCCAAAATATTCAGCATGATGGACAACGTGATGCCTCCCGAACTGGGCGGCGGCATTCCCGTAACCGTGTAACCGCGATAAGTTATTTCGATCGGTTTGCGAATGACCGCTTGATAAGCTGCCAAATCTTTTCCCGTAATCAAGCCGCCGTTTGCCTGCATATCTGCTGCAATCAATTCGGCGGTTTTCCCTTTGTAAAACCCGTTCCTGCCCTTTTTAGAAATTCGTTTTAAGGTTTCAGCCAAATCTTTTTGCTTAAAGATTTCGCCGGGCTGAAACGGGCTGCCATCTTTTTTCAGAAATTTCCTGGCGGACGCCGGATATTTTTCAAATCTTTCCTTGTTGGCCACTAAATCTCGATGAAACGCATAGGAAACCGGAAATCCCTTTTCGGCCAATTTAATCGCGGGTTTTATCAAGTCTTTCAATTTCATCGTGCCGTATTTTTCCAGGGCCAATGTGAGTCCGGCCACGGTTCCCGGCACGCCAACCGCCAAATAGCTGTTGTGATTTAAACCTTTAATCAGCTCGCTATTTTCATCCAAATACATTTTTTCGTGCGCGGCCATGGGGGCTTTTTCGCGATAGTCGATTGCCGTTGTGCTGCCGTCTGCAAAACGGATGACCATAAAACCGCCGCCGCCAATGTTGCCTGCTGCCGGGTGCACCACGGCTAGCGCAAATCCGACAGCCACTGCCGCATCAACTGCATTTCCGCCTTTTTTGAGAATCTGAACTCCCACCTCAGAAGCAATTCGGTCTGTAGAAACCACCATGCCGTGTCTGGCATAGACCGGCCATTTTTCGGCGAAACTTGTGGTTTGAAAGGATATCTGGAAAACAAGACCGACGATGATCCACAATCTGAATTTCATGAACTCCTCTCCACATTAGTCTTTTTTGCTTTGAATGATGGTCCCGCTATAGATCTGCGCTACTCGCTCCTTGCCTTTCGCTTCTCGTTATTTTACAATATCCAATAATTCAACCTCAAAAATCAATGCAGCGTTCGGACCAATTTTCGGCGGACTCCCGCGCATGCCATAAGCCAGATTCGAAGGAATAAACACGCGGTATTTGCTGCCAGCGTTCATCAGCTGCAGGACTTCGGTCCAGCCTTTAATCACGCCGGTGACGGCGAATGTTGCCGGCGAGCCTCTTTTATAAGAGCTGTCGAATTCAGTGCCGTCGATCAAAGTGCCGGCATAGTGCACCTTCACTCGATCCGTTTTTTGTGGTTTAGCGCCGCTGCCTTCTTTCATGACCTCGTATTGTAAGCCGCTGGCAGTGGTCGTGATGCCTGCCTTTTTCTTATTTTCAGCCAGAAAAGTCTCTCCATCTTTTATGTTTTTCTCCCCAAGTTTTGTTGACTTTTCATTCGCTTTCGTCCTCAGCAAAGTAGTGAACTCGCTACGAAATCGCTTGATCTCAGCCGCAGTTAAAAGCGGTGTCCTGCCTTCAAGGGTGTCTTTTACGCCCTGAATTAAAGCCGCATAGTCGATTTCCTCTGCCGCTGGCTTTAAACGGGCACCCATGTTGGCGCCTAAGGCATAAGACATCTTTTCAGACTTAGTTTTCAACTCCGTTTTTTCGGTTCCCGGAGCGCATGATGAGAATGAGAGATACAAAAACATGGTTAGAATCAACAGGAAAATCTGCTTCATTTAAAACTCCTTTCTATTATGTGTTTATTTTCAGCTTTCCAATACCGGGTGCTTCAAATGGAAATTTGTGGCATCCTGATAGGCTTTGGCTACCGCCAGTGTTTCTGCTTCGCCATAAAGATTGCCCATAAATGTGATGCTTGTCGGCGTGCTTTTTTCAGTAAATCCATTCGGTAGCACGACTGCCGGATGGCCGGTGAGATTGGTCATGAGCAGATTGTTACCGCCATAAGAAGGGACCAGATAAACATCGATTTTTGACATGAGCTCTGCCATCTTTTGCATCAGCATAGTTCTGGCGCGATTCGCCTGGATGTATTCCACTGCGGGAATCATCCGAGCTTGACGGAATGAATTTGGCCAGGCATTCTTTATCTGACGCACAAGAAGCTCATCTTTGTTGCTACGTGTGAGGTCATCGAAAGCCGCTGCAGCTTCTGCACCGAGAATGAAGGAGAGCGCCCGGACCGGGAACTCGGGTAATTCAATTGGGATGAGATCAATTCCAATTGCCTTTAGTTTTTCAACACTGGCGTTATCAAAGGCCTGCCATTCTTCACTATTGCTTCTGCTCCTTCGTTCACCTTCAAACAGACCTTTTACATAACCAATCCGCAATTTTTTAATATCAAGATCCGCATCCCAATTAAAGGGCACATCCCCTACCGTCAAGCCTTTTTCATCAGGACCACAAATTGCATCAAATACAAGCGCGCAATCTTCAACACTACGGCACATGGGACCGATTTTGTCCATACTCCAACTCAGTGCCATAGCGCCGTAACGACTGACCCGACCGTAGGTTGGACGCAACCCGGTGACCCCGCATCGCGTCGAGGGAGAAACAATCGAACCCAATGTTTCCGTTCCGATAGCGAAGCCGACAAGCCCGGCAGCGGTCGCCGAAGCCGGGCCTGCCGAAGATCCGCTGGACCCTTGCTCCAAATTCCAGGGATTTTTGGTTTTGCCACCGTACCAGACATCGCCCCAGGCCAGGGCACCCATGGTAAGTTTGGCTACCAGCACGGCGCCGGCCTCTTCGAGACGTTTTATAACAGTTGCGTCTAAATCGATAACCCGATCTTTGTAAGGCGTGGCGCCCCAGGTGGTTTTGTACCCTTTTTTCGCGAGCAGATCTTTGGCGCCCCAGGGGATGCCGTGCAACGGCCCGCGGTATTTCCCGGCAAGGATTTCTTTGTCGGCGCGTCTCGCTTGCTTGAGAGCGAGGTCCGCAGTTAACGTGACCACGCACTGCAACTGAGGATCGTATCTTTTCAGTCGCTTCAGGTACATTTTAGTCAATGCCACCGAACTAACCCGGCCAGATTTAATCAACTGAGCCAGGTGCGTTACCGGCCAAAAAGCAACCTCTTCTAAATTGCTTGGCGCATTTTGCTTTGGAACTTTGCTCATTTTTAGAGGTTTGCTTTCGGTTTCAAATGTCATACCGGGAAGAATTGGATTAAAATTGAGGGCGGGAGGAATACTGTTCGCGATTGAGATTTTGCGCAGGTCCTCGTATTTTTCGAGGTACTCGTCGAGACCTTCCAGCATGAGATCCCGTTCTTCATCCGTGAATTCAAGGCCAGCGAGTTTTTCCGCTTCTGCGATCATTTCCTTACTAATTCGCAACTCTTTTTTCTCCTGCATTTTTGCCCAGAGAACACCGGGAAGCAGGGTGGTTGTTAAACCAATACTGGAAAAGTAGGTCAAAAAACGGCGGCGGGTTAAGTGGTTTTTGTGTGCAGATTTTTTTGACATAGTCTAACCGTTCATTTCTGAGTTAATTCAAGAGCGCCTTCATCAATTTTCAAAATTGTTTGCAGCAGCACGTTTGCCCCGTTGGCCATGTCCCGGGGTCGTGTCAATTCATTTGGCGAATGGCTAATGCCGCCGACACTCGGCACGAAAATCATTCCGGTGGGTGCGATTTGGGCGATGTCCTGTGCATCGTGACCCGCGCCGCTTGGCATCAATTGAAAGCTCAGTCCCAAGTCCCGGGCAGATTCCGCAATTATTTTGCGCATGCGTTCATCGGTCGGCGCCGGGACGGCGGCGACATCAATAAAGGAAAAGGAGATATTAGTACCGGTCTGCTTTTCGATGTGGTTTGCCTTTTCCTGGATCTTTTGAAAAACCAGGTCCATTTTTTCAGAAGACAGGTCGCGAATTTCAAGACTCATGACAACGCGTCCGGGGATGACGTTCGGCGCTCCCGGCTCGGCTTTAATGCGGCCAACAGTTGCCACCTGGCGGCCGGGCATGGAAGTAGCAATCTCATTGACGGCGACCGTCAGGTGAGCGGCAGCCAGCATGGCATCCTGGCGTTTGTTCATCGGCGTGGTGCCGGCGTGATTGGCAAATCCTTCGATGGTTACATCCCACCAATTTATGCCAACGATACCTTCGACAACGCCAATCTCTATTTTTTTATCATCTAAAAAACTGCCCTGTTCAATGTGCAGCTCGATAAATGCTTTTATTGTCCCTTTTTCCCGAAGCGCTTCTGAAAGTTTATCCGGGTTGCCGCCAATGGCGCGAATGCCTTCCCGGATGGTTTTGCCGCTATGGCTGACCACTTGCAGCGCATCCGGTGTCAGTTTGCCGATCATGGCGCGGCTGCCAACCAGACCGCCCTCTTCATCTGAAAAAACGACAACTTCGAGGGGGTGGCGTGTTGTGAAATTATTTTCATGTAAAACCTGCGCACATTCAATTGAACCAATCACACCGACATCGCCGTCATAATTTCCACCTCCGGGAACCGAATCGATATGAGAGCCAAAAACGATGGGCGGTAAGTTTGAATCGAGACCTTCTCTGCGGCCAAGAATATTTCCGGCCATATCGATGCGAACCTTAAGACCCGCTTCGCGCATCAACGACATGACGTACTCTCGCCCTTGAATATCCGCTTCGCTGAAGGCAACCCGGCTGACGCCGCCATCCGGGTTTTTGCCGAACTCCGAGAGCTGCAGAATTCGGCTTTCAATTCTCCCGGAATTAACCCTGAACTTCTTTGCATCGGAAGGTGGTGCGGCGGTTAAATGTCCGGCCAGAGAAATTAACAAAAGAAAGCCAAGAGCCCGTATTCGTGTTTTCATAAATTGTCCCTCAAATGTATAAAAAAAGAAAGCAAATTTGGAAAGTATTTTTATTCATGGCCCGAGACGGGGCGGGTTTTGTATGGCTCCTCTAAGAACTTTCGATCTTCATCAGAAAGAGGTATAGCAACAGCATCTGCAAGTTCCTGTAACTGCAGGGGATTTTTTGTACCGATGATTGGCGACGTGATTCCCTCTTGATGCAGAACCCAGGCCAGGGCAATTTGAATCGGCTTTACACTTCTGCGTTTCGCTAATTCAGAGACTCGCTCAGCGATGATAAAATCCTGATCATCGAAAAAATACATTCTCCGGGAATACTCGTCTTTTTTGGCCCGGATGGTTTCGCCGCTGCCCTGCTTGTTGCGATTACCGGCAAAAAATCCGCGAGCCAGCGGGCTCCAGGGAATCAGGCCTATGCCTTCGGCTCGGCACAAAGGAAGCATTTCCCGTTCTTCTTCCCGATAGATTAAATTGTAATGATTCTGCATGCTGACAAAACGCGTCCAGCCATTCAAATCCGCCAGGTACAACGATTGAACAAACTGCCAGGCGAACATGCTGGATGCGCCGAGATAGCGTACTTTGCCCATTCGTACCAGGTCGTGCAGAGCTTCCAGGGTTTCTGCGATCGGCGTGTTGTCGTCCCAGCGGTGGATTTGATATAAATCGATATAATCTGTGCCGAGACGTTTTAAGGAGGCGTCAATTGCAGAGAAAATGTGTTTGCGCGAAAGTCCACCCTGGTTGGGGAGATCATTCATGGGGAAAAAGACTTTTGTGGCCAGGACAATCTCATCCCGTTTGGCAAAATCCTTCAGCGCCCGGCCGACGATTTCTTCACTCACCCCCAGTGAATACATATTTGCCGTGTCAAAGAAGTTGATACCGAGTTCGAGGGCTTTCTTGATCACTTTTCGTGAGTCGAGTTCCTCGATGACCCATTCCCGCCATTTTTTGGAGCCGAAGGTCATGCAGCCCAGGCAGAGACGGGAGACTTGCAGGCCGGATTTTCCTAGGTTTGTGTATTGCAATTTTTGATTTTCTTGATTGAGAGTTTGAAAGTAAGAATAAATACAAAGAAAACATAAAAATCAAATGGTTTTAATTTTTGGGAACGTGCGGTTAAAAATTGGTATCCTGTTTTTAGCCTGATTCGGTTTCTCCTTTGTGTCATTCCGTTATGCTTTTAACTGGAATCCCGTCCTGGATGCCGGCTTAAGAACATACCGGCATGACAAAACAAAAAACAAGTATTTTAAGAGAGGAATCTTGAAGAAGACTTTCTAAAATTCTCACGGTTTTTCTGCCGTTTAAGGGCGTGGCGTAACTTCGCCAGATTTCCTTGCCGGTCTGGTCGAAAATCAAATAGGCTGAATTCAAGGAGATATTAAATTTAGCCATCACCTCTTTTCCCGAACGTGTCCTTATATTCAATCGAAAGAAATTTATATCGCCTGCGATTTTTCTCTGCACCCATTTCACGATGGGATTGCTTTCAACGCAGCCAATTCAGGTATTCGAATAAATATTCAAGAAAGTTGGGCGACCGTTGCCAATGTTGTCAAATACTGCTTTTGCTTCTAACTTGAAGTGACCCGGTTTAAGCCAGACCCAATTGAACAACAGAAATGCCGCGATTGCCGTGACGAAGGCGAGGCCCTCATAGGTGAAACGCTTAATTATCCAGAAATAAGTCAGCGTCCCGATCAGCAGAATTGAAATAATTGGGTAGGAGTTGCGGCGAAAGGATTTGTAAAGGCCTGGAATGGTCAACTGGCGCTCCTCCTGATTTCAATGTCCCCAATAACTTGCGAAACGGATATGTAAAGCTTTTTTTTCGCAGTTTCGTAACCCTCGGACTGGAAGGTGCGATTTATAAGAAATCCATCATCGGTTGTGTCCAGTATTTTGATGTCTCCGACGGTGACATTTGCTTTCACGCTTACTTTGAGTGTTT
>SMXC01000342.1 GCA_004356825.1 Caldithrix sp. | reverse complement strand
TCAAGTCAATCCGTAGTAATATGATATTTTCTGCGTATTGAGAGCTAACGGTACCATTTACCTCCTGCAACGAAATCTTCGCTTGATCGGCAGGCTTAAATTTAGCATCTGAGTCACTAAGCAAAATTGTGCCGACCAAATCGGAATTATTAATGAGGGGTAAATCTGTGAAGAAAGAATAGGTAAAAATGCCACCAATTAAACCGAGTGCAAACGCGAAGGTCAATCGATAATTAAGGCGGGAATTCCAGGCACTGAATAAAGGTGTTCGTTCCCTGTATTCTTCATTTTGATATTTTCGAACGGGAATTGAGTTTAAAATATTTTTCTTCAAATTTGGGCCAGGGTCGACTTCTTCAACTTGCTCCAACATTTGGCAAAGATTTTCCATGTCATTGTAATAGCTCTGTGCTTCCGGATCTGTCGAGAGAACCTCTTTCAGGCGAGTGACTTCCTGTGCTGAAAGGACTCCGTCGATGTCTCTATTAATCAAGTCTTCTGTTTTACTATCAACCATGTGTCATTCCTTTTGCAACTAAAATATCACGTAACAATTGCCGCGAAGTGAACAATCTCGATTTGACTTTTTTTTCAGGTATATCCAGAATATATCCGATTTCACGATAAGACAAATCCTCAAAATGTTTTAGAATAATTACGACTCGATATTCCATTCTTAATTTCATTAATGCGGTTTGCACCCTCTCGCCTAATTCAATTTCATCCAATTTCTTTTCAGGATTTTTTTCAAGAGTAACGATACTCGAGTCCAATTCCTCAATCCACTTTCGTTTTTTTAAAAAATTAATGGATTCGTTAATTACCATTCTATAAATCCAGCTAAAAAATTTATATTTTGGGTCAAATGAATCGAGTTTTTCAAACGCTTTTACGAAAACGGATTGGGTAACATCCTGAGCATCCTCGTAATTATTTAACATTTTGAGCGCGGCGTTGAAAATGGGTTTTTGATATTTGTCAATCAACGGCTCAAAAGCGTTTGGATGTCCGCGCAAACACTCTTTAACATAATGAAAATCGCTTGATTCTGTCATAACTACAGACGAGGAGTTAAATAGTTGGTAAGATTTTAATTTTGTTTAAAAAAGCCTTCATTGAACTAAGCCGCTGAACTTTTTTCCCTAAGTTTTATAAAATAAATACATTAAACTGTTTTGTCAAATATAATCCGGCTGCTAGGCGATCTCAAAAACCGTATCGAAACCTGCGTATCGAAATACATCCCGGATGTGCTTATTCATATTTGTCAATTTCAGACTGTTGCCAGATTTACTCAGTCTTTTTTGCGTCACCAGCAAAACACTTAACCCGGCGCTTGAAATATATTCAAGGTCGGTGAAATCAACTTCACAAGAATTAGCTACAGCATCAAATACCATTTTTGCTTTTTCAACCTGTGAGGCATCGAATCTACCGGTGAGCATTATTTCGTTGTTGCCTTTCAGCTCTGCTTCAAACATTTCAATTCTCCAGATGTTTGATTAGAATAATTTTACTCTGCCTATCTTTATATTCGTATTCAATTTTGTCCATCATTTCTTTAACCAGATGAATACCCAGGCCGCCGACTCTTCTCTCTTCCAATGACTGCTTGGTGTCTACTTCTGCGGTTTCGGTAATATCAAAAGGATCCACATCAAAATCGGTTAAATGAATAATAAGATTATTTTCCTCTTTTTTTAGCTCAAGCAAAATTTTATTGGTATTGCCAGAGGTGTACTTTACCATATTGGTAAAGAGTTCTTCAACAACAAGATTCATGGTAAAAACGACTGACTCATCCAAGCCGGTTTTGACGCTGAATTCATCTATAAATTCAAAAATGTCGCCTAAAGAGCTTAAATCTCTTTTAAATTTCTTACCCATAAAACATGCTGTTTTTTCAATTCATTTTCCAGATTTTCCAGCTTATATTCAGATTTTTTTTCCGCCTGAAGCCAGCGTTGAATTATGGCAAACACCGCCGCAGTTTCTCTCATCGTATCCTGATCTGTTTTAGATTTTGACCCAATCTGAATCATCGAGATTAGAAACAGCCACCAGACCAACTTTTGAAAATTTTCTTTGTTAAACCACAACACACTATCCCACCGGTTCACTTTGAGAAATTTTTGAACGTCGGATAGTTTAAGCAACCGACTCAGTATGTCGTACTCTTTCCTTTTCTTGAGCTTGGGTTGGAAAAACCAATTTTGCTCTCGGACAAGGATATTTAGCAGCATTCCGGCTTCCTGGGTTTCAGTGTCGGCGGAATTCAACTGATGTAATACTTCAGTAAATCTTTTGTTAAGCAACCACTCTTCCAGCCAAATGCTGCTTTGTTCTGCGTAGCCGGTTTTCGAAACTAATTTTCCTAATGCATGCGCCAGCAGCCAACCAAGCAATAAACTCCAAGTGAGATTGTCTTCGACAAAACCCTCCTTTAAAAACTTTATCACATTCTGGCCTTTTTTGGGTTCTATGTCCCCGAATGAAATTTCCGGCAGTTTCAAAAGAACCTTTAACTTCATCAGGACTTCTTCAGCGAGTCTGGTTTCATTACCCGTCCCGGCAGAGAAGTGTTTTGCTTGCTTTAAGAAGACCAGGTAAGTTTTCTCAAAGTTTTTGAAAAATGCAGCGGTAAACTTCCTGCTGGACAACTCTTTGACTTTTTCAGCACTCAGGAGCGAATCGAAGACTTCTGTCAAAGGTCGAAGGAATAACTGTGCCAACGCCTCCGAAATACTCGGGACTCCCCTGCCGTTTAAATCTGTTGCCAATTGCTTATAGTGTTGCAACTCGGTGTCCTGAACTTCCCGAAAATCCAGGGTAACAAAACAGTTGTAGGCGCCTAATTCAAAATAAAGACCCTCATCCAAAATTTCCTTGCTCTTGCGAATATACTCTAACCTGGTAACCTCATCGTAAAAAATGCAGTAACACGCATCGTCGGAATGTAAATTCAGAGCATTGCCCAACTTTTTTTGTACAAGTCGATCGTCACTATTGGTTCCGGTTTTCACTGCATACGGCACCGAAGTCCGAATCCACCCTTTTGCTGCTGCAAATTTATTATTGTAAACGATCAGAGCGCACTCGTTGCCAAATCGGTTTGAATATGCAAAAACATTTTCATTAACTTGACCCTGAGAGCTAAGAAAATCATAAAAAAGAAAATCATCGACGTTAGCAAACAGGTAACGCTTTTTCATCAAAGGGAAGATTTCACGCTCATGACGATCCACCAACTCCCGGTCCACTTGCTCATCCAAATATGCGCGGCGATATTCCATGCCGTATTTTTCGGCAAAACCCTCAATCTGGCCGTGGCCAAACATCGGCAAGCCGGGCATGGTAACCATCATTGTGCAAACACCAAAATACTTGTCGCTCTTCCCGAACTGAGCTAGAGCAGTTTCCTCATCTGGATTGTTCATAAAATTGACAAAACGCTTCAGGATCTCGGGGTTAAATTGAATGGTATTCTTAACCGTCTCCCGGTATTTCTCGTTCTCCTCATTTTTCAGCATATTCATAAACGCGCTGTTATAAACCCGGTGCATGCCTAAAGTCCTGACAAAATAGCCTTCCATGAGCCAAAAGGCTTCGGCTAGAAGCAGGGTATCCGGCGCCCTCTCGGCAATGCGATCTACGACTTCACGCCAAAATTCATCGGTCATCGCCTTATTGAAATCACCTTTTGACAATCCGTGCTCTGAGCGAGTTGGAATGTCCCCACCACTCCCCGGCTCCGGAAACCACAAACGCTGGTAATGTTTTTTTGTCAGGGTCATCGCTGCGTCAAAACGGATAATGGAGAAGGAGTTGGCTACTTTCAAGATGTTTTGAATCACAGCTTCCCGCACTTCCGGATTTAGAAAATTTAATTGCGCCGTATCATTCCAGGGCATGTTCGTGCCGTCATTCCCGTGATAGATATATTTGACATCGCCGGTCCAATAGTCCTGTCTTTTAAAAACTACAGCCGCATCTGTTCGACTATAATAATTGTCCTCAATAAAAATTCCGTAGCGCGGGTCTGTTGATAAATTTGCACCGTTAAATGTATAAGATGGAAACGGCATTCTTGACAAAGAGACGAACCAATCAGGTTTCTCCCGCACCCACTTTGAATCGACTCCTGTGTGATTAGGAACCATGTCACTGGCCAGTCGGATGCCGCGCTGAAGACAACGGTACTTGAGATTTTGTAATGCATCATATCCACCGATTTCTTCGGCAATTTCATAATCGAACAACGCATATGCAGATGCCTCTGCTTCCGGATTTCCACACATTTGTTTTATTTTTTTTGAAGCCGCGCTGCGCTGCCAAATCCCAATCAGCCAGAGGCCGGTCAATCCCCAGCCCGCCAGGTCATCCAGCTCCTGATCCGGAATCTCATCCAACCTGTTAATGGAGCGGCTATACTTTTTGGAGAGTTGATCCAGCCAAACGAGAATACTTTTCGCAATCAAAACCAAACGCGGCATCCATTCGAGGTCTGAGCTGAATTTTTCGAATTCAATATCAGAGAAGTTAAACTCCGGAACTCGAGTTGGTCCGGGTCCGGCAAAAGCAGGCTTTGTTTCTTCTTTAATTAAATCCAAACTACCAACTAACCGGGATGAAAACTTTTCAAGCAGGATGCCCCATCTCCTGCGCATGAACCTCAACTGACCTTCCAAAGAATCCGGCGCTGCAATTGCCGGTTGGCGCAGCAATGAAATCAAATCGAGTTTATCAGGACCCAATGGCGGCTGGGTTTTAAAAAAATCGTCAATGGATTGAATGACCTGAAAATACGCAGTCTGCCTGCGCAAAAGGGAGTCGTCAAACAACTCCCGAAAAGTTGAAAAAGCGGGGTTTCGGTTTGCCAACCAAAGCATTAGAATTTCTTCTAAAGCTATCAAACGATTAGAAATGCCGTTCGTAGATTCTGTTAAGTACGTCTTAGCATCAAGCTGATTTTTATCAACGACACCGGGCGGAAATTGCTCGATAAATTGAGTCAGAACTTTATCAATTTGTTTTTTGCCAACTTCAGTTTCGACCCACTTTAAAGCCTGTTCGAAGGCTTTCGGATTGATTTGTTTTCGATAAAGAAAAACAACGTGATGGAGAATTTCATCGATTAAACCCATTGCGTTGATCTGTCCGGCTTTGACCGTTTGTTGCGGGAAACGCTGCAAGTCACGCTGTTGATTTATCTGCTGAGCAAAGAACCTCGCAGCCTGGAAATCTACAAAAACAACGTTGCCGGTTGAAGAAAAAAGAGTGTGGTCAAATTCATATTTTTCTCGCGCATTTCTTGAAATATGAAATTCGAAATGACCTGCAGGGCAGGATCGTAAGATGGCGTGCTCGCCATTCAATTTAAGAAGCGTGAGTTTTAAGCAACTGGTGTGCATAGTAATTGCAGAATTTAAGAAGTTAAAACTTCTTAAGGCAACAAGGAAAAGTTTTCAACTTTTTAGTTTAAAAGGGAAAGGCGGAAGAAATGCCGAAGAAGATTTCGGGCTCGAAAGTGGCCGGAAATCTAAATCATTTTTGAGTTGTCTCAGCCATTTTTTTTATTCTCAAGTTATCTTTTTCCATCCCTTCGCTCAAAGACTGAATTGTTTCTTCAGAAAGATCGTCGTCATAAACGCTTGTTCGTTTCAACAAGGTTCCTCTTTGCAGTGACTTCAACTGAATCACCCCTTTTCCAACCAACGGTCCGCCATAACGGCGGTAAGCAATTCTTGTTTTTTCAGTTAATTCGGTGACTTCAACATTATATTTTATGGCAGTACTCTCGTGCCCGGCAATAATTCTGGCCTGGATCCCGACACCGGATTTTTCCGGGTCGTAGCCGTCAACGTTTTTTACAAAATGGAAAATATTTTGCCAATTTTCGGGATGAACACAAGCCCAAACCCGCTCATTTGTGGCGGCAATCTCAATTGAACGTTTTATTTCCGTCATACAAAGTCTCCATCATGAAACTATTCTGTTAACTTGTTTGTAAAGCAGATGCCATGGCTTCACTAATTTTTTTCTTAACTTCCCTGTCCTGAATTTTTTCAATCACGTCATTGAGTTTGCTGCCCGCCGCTGACCAGTTGTTTTTTGTAAATGCCTTATTGCAAAATAGAAAGTAGCCGTTTGGACACTTGAACAATTGGACACTCTTACAGTCGCCTAAATACCCTGTCTTCAAAATTTCTTCACCTTTAAAATATACCGCCGAGTCCCGCATGGAAAGAACACGGCTGACCTCGTTTAATTGATTCAGAAAACTTCGGCCTTCAGTGGTCTGCAAAATCGTTTCTACATCTAATTTCACCGTGTCTTTTGGCTTCGGCGCTTTTTCTTCTGACATGAAACTCAGCCTCCTCGGAGATATTTTGTGACTATTTTTTTTATGTCTAGATAAACTTAACAAGATTAGGCAGGAAAAGCAAGGGAAATGTAAT
>SMXC01000023.1 GCA_004356825.1 Caldithrix sp. | reverse complement strand
GCCGGTTATTTCCTTCGCTACACATTTATATCCATGTAGAGTTGAAGTACCTTCAAACCACAGTTTGCTCTCTGTACTGATTATGTATTTATACTGGGGAGCATCTTGAGCTTTAACTAGATAAACTTGAATGATGACCAGCACAAGAATTAAACAAGTATTTTTGAACGATTTCATTTCTATTCTCCTGGTTAGTTAACTAATTAATTAAGATTGTTGTTTAGGGCCATACTTGCATATGTAAGAAGCTTCTTCATTTTGAGCGGCTTGTGCAGAAAGGCGAATGCGCCAGCACTCATCGCTTCTGAGTAATTGTCTGCCGAGCCATCAACAGTAATCATGATAACTTTTGATTCCGGGGATTTCTCTTTTACTTCGTGCAACAATTCCAGTCCCGATTTGCCTGGCATGTGCAGGTCCAAGAAAATAAGCGGGTAAGCATGTTTAGATAAGATTTGGCTGGCTTGTGAGGCACTGGAAGCGGAACTTACAGTGTATCCAGCCTTTTGCAAAATTTTTCTCAATGAAAGCCGGAATTCAAAATCATCGTCTACAATGAGAATTCTGTGTTTACGTTGACTTGACATCCATTTATCTCCTGAATCGCTGAAATTTAATTCTTACATAAAGTTCTTAAGAAATAATTGTGCCAACCTTTCGCTCAAAATAAAAAAGCCGTTTGCGAGGGGGCAAACGGCTATAAAACAAATAGTTAAAGAGAGCTATATATTTGATAGGGTTATTCGTTTATCATGAAATTATTCCTAGATTTGCCAAAACAGCCGCGCTGATTCTTATTCTTAAGAAAGTCATTAGTAGCTTCTTAATGGGTGAATTCATCCAAAGGCTTACTTAATGTATGTATAATCATATCACGAATGGGTCCCCACTTTTCATGAATCGGACATTCATTACTGTTGTCACATTCAGGACATCCCAAGGCACAACTCCGAGATAAGCGAGGAACATCGATTATGTTGACGATGTCCATTAGCGAGATGTTTTTCGATGGAACCGCAAATGAAAACCCACCTCCACGTCCTTTTATTGAGTTAAGCATTTGGCTTCTCACCAAAGTTTGAAATGTCTTAGCAAGATACGGGGCCGGAGCATTTGTCCTCTCTGCTAAATCTTGAATCTTCCAATTTTTCTGTTCAGGATGACGAGCCATTTCTATGAGACCTCGAATGGCATATTCACCAGCACGACTGAAGATAACTGGCATGCTAAGTCAATCCAAGTTGTTGTTGTCTTGGGAGCTATCCTCAACATGCGATCCGGAAACACTCCGCTTATTTCTATAAATCCAGATCGGAACCCAGTACGAGTAAATTTTCGTATCAATGCTCCCGTCTACTAAAATCCCAAAACACCAATAATAACCTTAGGACTTGGAAAATTGGGATGTGGGGTTTCAGTAAACCTCTATCAGCAGGCCAGTCATTTCTTTGGCAATATTTGCTATTTCTTGTAGCCGAGCGGGTTCAACTCTTTCTAATTGATCGCTCGCCGTGCCGCGGTCTAAAGAGTAAATTTGAACCCATAATGGATTGATCTCTTCCAGCCTATTTATCCAACTCCTCACTTCCTGGTCCGTGCTGTTATCTACTTTGCCGCGCACGAACATGGTTTGAATAGCTATATCGCTTAACGACTTGAGTCCATCAAAAATCTTATCAAAAGTTACCGGTGCAGGACCATGATTCATTTTCTTAAAAGAGACCTGATTACCTACATCTAACTTCATGATGGGAAGTTCTATTCTCCTTAGCGCTTGTCTAATTTTGGCTCGCCAACATGTTGTACTGTTCGATAAGACCGCGATTCCTATGTTTGGCATTAATTTCTCTTTGATCTCAAATATCGCATCGATGATTTCAGGAAAATCAGGATGCAGGGTTGGCTCTCCATTTCCCGATAGTGTAATGTAATCAAGTTCTTTGTGAAATCGCAGAGCCTGTGCTAAAGGTTGCGTTACATCCGTGACTGACGGCAGATACCCGCGATATTTCTTTGCACTATTTGTCAGCTCTTTTGTCCACCCGTATTGGCAATAGCTACAGTTTAATGAGCACAACTTAAAAGCGGTTGATAATAAATTTATGCCTAAGGAGCGACCCAACCTTCTCGATTTCAATGGCCCATAAATAATGCCTTGTTGTAAAGGTAATAAGTTCATCTCTTTAATTCATATGAATCAATAGATCGCGTATCGTGGACTCATGTAAAACAAAATTAACATACAGTTAAAAACCCCTTCCATCGTCTCCTTCTTTAGGCATGATTACTTGAGTTGTCATCTAAAACTCCTTTAACGAAAAAAAACATATCTCCAATGTTTTTTGAATGAGTTTGGACACATTAGCTGCCAAGAAAAAACCTTTTACACCTATTCGATAAATCTTCATAATATATGCACCTGTTGGCTGTCCATTTTAGAGATCCGGATACAGCTTTTCTTCACATTCAGGACAAATCCCATGACTGAAAACCGCTTCTGAATGCTCTGTAATATAACTCTCAATCTCCTTCCAATAGCCTTCATCGTCACGTATCTTTTTGCATGAGGCGCAGATCGGCAGCATGCCACTCAAAGTCTTGACCCTCTCAAGAGCATTTTGAAGTTCGCTGACAAGCTTCTCGCGTTCTTTCTCTATGCGCCGGCGTTCAGTAATATCTCGAATGATACTGATAACAAATTGTCCATCTTGAGTCTCATATGGGCTCAATTTGATATCGACCGGCAACTGACTGCCATCCTTGCGTTGCGCAGTGATATTCAGGTCTCGACCCATGGGGCGTATCCGTGGGTTGGATAGGTAATCCTCCACGTGCTCGGTATGTAAGTCCCGCAAATGTTCCGGTATCAACATGGCGATACTCTTGCCAATTAACTCTTTGCGATCATAGCCAAAGATCGTTTCGGTCTCAGCATTGACAAGCACGATAACCGCCCTAACATCAACGAGCACGATAGCGTCCGGTGCCGATTCGAGGAGTCCTTGAAACTTTGCCTCACTGATGCGTAATGCTCTCTCTGTCTCTTTATGCTGTTCCTCTTGATTTCTCAAGTTCGTCAATCCGGTACTGTAATTCTGCCAACTGTTGTTTCTGACTTGCTTTTTTCATCGTTCACAAAATTTCTTGTTAATGTGAAATTTGATCCAAAGATATTTTTCTTAGCCATGCCAACTCGATTCCCAAAAGAGTTTGTCCATAGATATCCTCAAAAATCTTTTTATTCTCTCTGATTATCTCCGGATTTCTGCTCCTTTTTAAGCTCTTGAACGCCTTTCGAAATCTGGCAACGCTGCGAGTCTCAGCAAGATACTTCACGATAGATGCAGCTTGCGGATAAGAAATCTTAGGTTTGCTTTTCCGAGGACCGATTTCGGGATAGCTAAATAGCTCCTCAAACGGAATCAGCTTCCCTTGTTCAAGATATGTGCGTACGACTTCGTCAACGGTTTTCCTCGCGTGACCCAGGTAGTTGAGGGTGTCGCTGCCCATTTTTTCCGAAACATAAACCGCAAAACCTTCATCAAAAATCGCTGGCGGGTTCCCCACTTCTCGTGAAATGATGTGGGCTAGCTCATGAAATGGATCTAATTTGGTTTTTTGATTATAAACTTCAACGATGTTGTTGGAAAATGCCCAGCCGTCTCCGATATGTCCCGTTTCCTTCTTTTTCGATTTAGCATCCGGGAAAAAGAAGATTCGGATCTTTCTCGAGTTGTCAACACCAAGCAAACTTGCGATACTTTGGAAAGCAGACTCCCTCTCTGCTGCAATCGCGGTGATGTTCTTACCAGCTGGAGAATTTTTAAAGTAATAAATCTCACAGTGTTCCGTTTGATGTTTCTCAAAGTGAGAGAGATCGTAGTTAACTGCTTTGTTCGCTTTGCCAATGTAATATTTCTTTTCAAAGATTTTTATTAGCTTAGAAATCCTGCCATCTTCAATTGTTGGATCTCCAAAGCGAACCCGCAACCAGGCCTCTGATGTCATGCGAGAGAATTGATATTTTGCCTCCATCCGTTTTTCCTCATGCGGCTTGAGCTCAAACAAAAATTGATTCTGCCATTTTCGAAACCACAGGCCCGGGTCGGCACGTAAATCAAGACCAATCTTTAGTGGAAAATTGCTTTTGTTTTTTATCACTGCGGTGAATTTGTTCTTGCCTACACGCATAGCACCCAGATCGAGCTTGTCAATTCTGAAAGTTTCTGACTCTATTACTTCTTTTCGGGCAGAAACAATCTCTGAAAGGCAGGTATCTGGTTGAGCTTTGCTAAAGACTTGAACGTTAATAGGGAACATAGCAAGCCATAAAAACACAAAATAGAAACCCTGCATAATTTTTAAAACCATAGTTATGAATATATGCTTATAGTCCAACCTTCACTGTCATCTGCACCATATTTTGCATTTGATAACAGGATAGTAGGGATGGCGATAAAGATAATTGTTAATAATAAACTCCTCATTAAACCTAACTGATATTCAATTGCGTCATCGGGGACATCTCATCAAGCGCTTGCAAAAATGGACTCATGTCTTTATTGATCACATCGCCAACCAAACAGTCAATGAGGGCTCCCCTATGCTCCGGATACTTTTTTACAAAATCTCCAAAACTAAACTTCGGATCATAAAAGGCAAAGATGAGCCGTTTAATGACCTCAACGCCTTGTTGCAATGGTGCGGTAAAGGCGCCGAGTTTCTCCGCTGAAACATCGTTTTCTGTGAGGGCTTCATGAATAGATGCGGCAGCCAACTCAGCAGAGGCGAGTGCAAGAAACAGCCCCGATGAGTAGATTGGATCGAGAAAGGCCGCCGCATCTCCTATCATAACCCAACCATCACCGGTTATTTTCCGATTCCGGTAGGCCAATTTTTTAATGCCTCGTACAGATTCTGTTCGAGTGGCATTTGCCAAACGCTCGCTTAGTGGAGCGCATTTTTCTACTTCTTTCAAAAAAACCGTTTCGAAATTATCTGAATCTGCAAACAGGTATTCGGGAGAAGCCACAATCCCCACGCTAACCATATCATCGGGAAGCGGGATGTACCAAAACCACCCGCGTTCCGGGATCATAAAAATGGTCGTTTCCCCGGCGTCAATTCCGTCGAGGCGTTTTCCTCCCCGGGAATAAGACCAGAGCGACGCCTTCTTTAAACCTGGCACATCCTCTTTGAGGCCAAGTTTCGAGCCGATAACGGTTCTCCGCCCGGAAGCATCCACCACAACTTTTGCCCGCAGCTCATACGGTTCGCCATCGTCCGCCTTGGCGCGTACGCCCACGGCATGTCCGTTTTCGAAAATAACGCTTTCGACCTTTATGTCCGTGCGCACCTCTACGCCGTTCTCTCGGGCATTGTCGAGACACATTTGGTCGAATTCCGACCGTTCGACTTGCCATGTCTGAGCTGCAACGCCTTCGATGGTCTCAGAAAAATAGAATGGCTCTGATTCCTTTCCAGATTGAGATACAAACCGCACACTATGTTTTTCGGGGAAATGAGATGCCCGGAGCTTAGGGAGAAGCCCTAAGCGATCCAACGTACCAAACGCATGTGGAATCAGTGATTCGCCGATGTGGTAGCGTGGATAGGTGGAACTCTCCAAAATCACACAACGATGCTCTTGTTGCTGGAGCAAAGTTGAAATTGTAGCACCAGCGGGACCGCCGCCGATGACCGTGACATCATATTTCTTATTATTATTTTTCAATATTTGCCAACCTCGCTTCGAGTGCTTCGATTTTTTCTTTTAATTCATCACTGGTCCAATTACCACGCAACTTGCTGCCAACCAATCCGAAAAAGAGCATATAAGCAACCAGAAATTAGTTTGTTTGTACGATCATGTTAAAGAACTTTGATACCCGATCCTTCATCGGGTTGTTTAAGTGCTATTCCACACGCACACCTTCAATGACCAGGTAGACGTCCCATTTCAGAAAGTATGTCTTACTAATCCTAAGTTTTGAAGACTCTTGAACGTAGTCTAAGGTATTTCGGTCAAAACGAGCGCCGTAGACTTTTTCAACGAATGGCGAAAAAAGCTGAAACAGTCTTTTGAGTCCGGGGTTGCCGGGGTACTTCATTTCGAGCAGGCGAAAACGTCCACCCGGCTTAAGTACCCGTTCAAATTGTTTGATCGCAAGCGGTTGAAGTTCATCGGGCATCACGCAGCACAAGAACGTCGAAACCAACCAGTCAAAATGATTCGATGGGATAGATTTCATAATCGTTGCGTCTTCCTGACAAATTTTAATTTCACAGTCAGCTGATTTTGCCCTTTTCATCGCTCTTCTTACCATGACCTCACTTAGGTCAATAGCGGTGAGCGCTACATCCGGGTGGTAGTATTTTAGATTGCGTCCAGTACCAACTCCAGCCTCAAGCACGCTACCGCGTACATCTTTCAGCAACCCGGGCCGCCATCGTCTATACTGCCTCTCCCAGGGATAATCCAGAATATCGTAGAACCTCCCGGTAATATCATATTTAGCCTGAAGCAGGCGGTTTTTCTCGTTGATGGAACCTGTCAAACTCGAAGGCGTCATGTCACTATAGCTGAAAACAAAGTGTCAGTCTAGTACTGCAACCTTGCTGGCCTGCTTTGGTACCGAATTCACAAAGCAACCGTACCGTAGCGGCTCCTCCAGACGGCAAGACCAGACCAGTTTGCCATTCAAGACCGTCATGTCCGGACAGCCGTCGCACATGTTTTGCGTGCCGTCCTCGAGAACATCCGGCGGCTGGATGATCATAATGGACTGGTAGCGCAGCCGCTTGAAGAGCCGAATTGGATTCGCCATGACCGAGAGAAAATACTTCTTCGCAATTTGGCGAACCTTCGCATCGATGGCAGACAACAGCAGCATGGACTTACCCCGGCGGTGAATCTTTGGTTCGGTGTAAGCCAGGTAGTGTCCGTGGCGCAGATGATGGAATATCTGCGAAACCTCCATGAATTTGGGTCCAACGTAGCCGTAAATTCGCTCCTTGGTTCCAAGTCGGCCGCTGAGCAGCCATTTGAAGGAATCGGGTTTGTTATTGCCGTTGAGATAGGCAGCGCTGTCAAAGTCAGGAAAACGTTTTTTAAGCAGCTCATAAATGTCGGTGGACAAAATATCTACCTTTCTATCACTGGAGGCAGTGTAGGGAATCTCACCTAAGTCGACCTTTTCTGCCCCGGCATAGTAGTCAAATCGCCCGTCCAATTCGGCGGCGCGGTAGGCGATAAAAACCATGACATGAACTTTATCTATATGCTGCTGTGCCCACTCGACCAGGTCTGGCACATAAGGCAAAGTGTCCTCGTAAACCGTAGAATTGAAGGCGCAGGAGATGCCGCCAACCTCGTGCAGCATTTCAGCGAACTGCTCGCGAAGCTCACACAACTCAATCTCATTTTTGTCCTTCCAATGCGGCCGGCTTTGTTTGCTGTCCACATGAAAAGTAAATCCCTTGGCGCCTGCTTTTTTGAGCTCCTGCAAAAGCTCTTTGGTCAAAGCTACGCCGTTGGTGTTAAGAATGGGTTTCTGACCATCTTCAGCGACCATGCGCACGATCTCGACTATTTCCGGATGAATGAGCGGGTCGCCGCCGGCAATGGAGACGCCGTCGGTTGTCCGAAATTTCTTGAAAACAGCCAGTTCTTCTTTGATTTGTTCTAAAGATTTATGTCCCCGCGGGTCATTGATACGGTAACACCCTTCGCAAACGATATTGCATTTCCAGGTTGGTTCCAACCAGGAGATAGCGTTATCGGTGAGACTCCATGGTAAGCGATAATAGTTTTTTGGATCTAAATACGTTCCCATGCGTTTCCCTCCTTAATTTCTAATTCGTAGTGTTTATAAATTTCTTGGGTTTAATTTCCGCTGCAGCTCATCCCTATGCCCTGGGTCGCAGCATGAAAGCAGGTGATGCACTGTGGATGATTTAACTTTACCTCCCGCACCGCTCTTTTTAATGACTTTCCCAGATAAGCATCGGCGGCAATGCTTTTGGCTGGCAGAACGGCGCACTTATACCATCCGGATTCACCATCAGGCTCCTTGCCAAAAGATCGCGAATAGGAGCACTGAAATTGCTCAAACCCCTGGTTTGTATAGGCGTCTATGCAATGGTTCGTAATGCCAGGAGATTCGATGTGCGAAAGGCCAAAGGTATTCCGCCTTCTGGTCTCATAACCCTGGTCAAAAAAGGGAATGCCCCATGATTCCAGCGACCCCAGCCCGAATTTCCGTAACATCCTTTTGTAACCTTTTCCCAACGTCTCCTTTCTATTCAGAACATCCCGGGCTTTGCCCGTGCCTTCATATGTATAAGCGATGACGGGATGAATCCCATGCTCGAGGAATCGATGTAAACTTTCTATGATAAGGTGAAAGGTTGGTCTTTGCCGGAGGTAATAACGAATTGCATCGTTTTCTTTAGCGTTGGAACCATCCAAACTGATGCGATAAGTAATAGAATGTGAAGACCTCTCCTCTAACTCCACCAAGGCGTCCAGGGTGTCGTGATCGGCTAAAATTCCGTTGGTCAATATCAACAAGTCGCCAAATTCCAAAGCTTTCTCCACCATGGGAAACAACCGGCGGCCAAATCGCTTGCTCTTGAGAATCAGAACCTCGCCTCCGGTAAATCCTATTTGGAAAGGATGACCTTCTTGATACTCAGCGACCTCTTCAAGGGCTTTCGCTAATTCTTCCACTTCCATGGGCAGTAAAATTCGACTGTCAGGTCCGGCGCTGACCAGACAATGGCCACATTGCAAATTGCACAGCGTTCCGGGAATGTAGACCCAGAGCCAATCCAGGCTTAGCAATGGAATTCTGGCTGTCCTGTCAGGAGGCCGATATTTTGTTACTTTACGTTGCGCCAATAGGTTTAAGCTGTTCTCATGACGATGCATTAGATCCAATCTCTCACTAACCAATTTCCAACATCCTGTCCACCGCACGCCTGGCGCGCACACGAATTTCTTCTGGAATTTCAATTACGTAGCGATCATATCGCAACGCATCCAAAGTGTCTTCCAAAGTGATCTCATTCATGTGAGGACACCGAACACTACACAAGCGCACCATCTCTTTTTCTGGATTGTCGGCAGCGATATTGTCGCCCATACTACATTCCGTGAGTAAAAGATAGCGCCGAGCCTGACTCGTCTCAACATATTTTGTCATCGCGGAAGTGCTGCCTGTAAAATCCGCGGCCTCAACGACCTCCGGATGGCATTCCGGATGTGCCAAAACAATCACATCGGGAAATTGTTCTCTTACACGACGAATATCGTCTACACTAAATTTCTCGTGCACCTCACATCTACCACGCCAGCCGATGATGGTATCTTCCAAACCGTTCTCATCATCATTGATCTCAAAGGTATTGTGCGCAGGAAAAACGATACGTTTGCCAGTTTCTCTGGCTACGTTTTTTGCTAAATATTCGTCGGGCACAAAAATTACCGTCTCGCCTGGGAGAGATTCGACCACTTGTGCAGCATTGCCAGAGGTACAGCACACATCACTCGCGGCCTTTACCTCCGCATAGGTATTGATGTATGACACGACCGGCGCACCAGGAAACTGTTGCCTTAATTTTAGCACATCTTCGGCTGTGATACTGGCTGCCAGTGAACAACCAGCGTTCGGCGAAGGAAGTAGTACGGTTTTATCCGGATTGAGTATCTTGGCTGTTTCGGCCATAAAACGCACACCGCAAAATACGATCGTATCCTTATCAGTCAGAGCTGCTTTCCGACAAAGCTCTAATGAATCCCCGGTGTAATCTGGCACTGAATGGAATAACGCAGGTTCCATGTAATTATGACCCAGAATCAGCGCGCCACGCTCTTCTTTAAGCCGATTAATTTCAAGAATCAGCTCGGCTTTATGGCTCAGCTCAAAGTCCGGTACGACGCCTTTAAGCTTTTGCCGCATTTGCTGGTAAATCGATTCGACGGTGTCTCCATCAATAGGCATGCTTGTAAATCCGTTTAAAAAATCGCTTGCTTAATTCCCAGCCAAAACGAGCGTGTTCTCATGGAGTTTTCCTCTTTCCACGATATAGATTGTCTGGTTGGGTTTGATCTTTTTGAAGGTCTGAGTCTCACCACTGGGCCACTTTACCTCGATCTCGTCCACCCAATCGTTCGTCCCGATCCCAAAGTAAAGCTCCTTAGCGTTGGCAGAGAAGTAACCGGTACCGGAAACCAGAGTCTGAACCAACGAAAGGTCAGCCGCTTTGACCTTGACCTTGGCGCCATAAGCGTCCCGGTTTGATTTCGTCCCTTCCAACCTCACTTTGAGCCAGTTGTTTTTCGTCTTTGACTCGTTGTGGTAAAGCACTCCGACGCCCTTCGCTTTGTCGTCGATGGTGTTCCCTGTGCCGTCTTCAATCTGCTGGCCGTTGTTGCTGACGTAAATATCTACCAAGCCATCGTTGTCATAATCCGCGAAAATGGCGGCGCGATGGATGCGTTTTCCAGTTGCCCAAACGCCAGAGGCTTCGGAAATATCAAAGAAACGGCCGCGACCGTCATTCTCAAACAGAAGATTGAGTTGACGGTTGTCTCCGCTGACGGAATTCAGGTGACCATTCGCGAAGAAAAGGTCCAAATCTCCGTCGTTGTCCAGGTCATACAGGCCCGTTCCCCAGCCGACCATGGGCCAGCTCATCTTATGCACGAGCGGCGACTCAAAATCATGAACAAAAATGGTGTTTCGAAGCTTGCCGTCGTTGGAACTCTGGTTGTCCACAAGCTGGGCGACGACATTCACCTCGGCGGCATAGTTGGTATAAACCAGATCGAATTTGCCGTCGCCGTTGAAATCGCCCACCGCAATGCCCATGCTGCCGTCGGTGGTGCTGAGTCCGCTGGGGCCTGAGAAGCTCTTGAAAGTGCCGTCTCCCTTATTGAGATAAAGACTGTTGGCGTCGGTGTCGTTGGTCACGAAGAGGTCGGGCCAGCCATCGTCATTAAAGTCACAGAAGATCGCGTTCATGGATTTCCGCGCCGCATCCCCAACGCCCGCAGATTTGGTAACATCGGTAAACGTGCCGTCGCCGTTGTTTCGGTAAAGGATATTTTGCCGGCCGCCAAAATCCATGGGAAAGCGCAGGCTGGTGTTTCCGGGCCGTTGCGAGAAATCCACATAACTGGTGACGTACAGGTCCAAATCTCCGTCCCGGTCATAGTCTCCCCAGGTGGAGCCGCCATACCACCAGTCTTTTACGCCCCCCGGAAACGCCTTGCTGGTCACATCCGTAAACGTCTTACCTTTATTGTTGCGATAGAGGACAAAATTGCTGTAGTTGGTGACGAAAAGGTCGGGATAGCCATCATTATTATAATCCGCAACCGAGACCGCCATGCCTTCGCCATAATCGTCAGCGCCGCACTTACCATTCTTGCGGAAAGTGCCGTCGCCCAAATTTTCGTAAAGGGCATTGGTGATGTTGCCTTCACCCTGGCAATTGACCAAGTAAAGATCCCAGTCGCCATCGCGGTCGTAATCAAGCCAGGCAGCGCCTGATCCATTCATCTTGATCAGGTGGACATGGGCAAACTCCTCCAGGGTGAGAAGTCGGTCCCCGGATTTCCAGAACTCTTTTTCTGCACGAAAGACAAGCTCAAGTCCTTCATTGGTTGCAGCGCCCTGTACCGTGGGGCCGATTTCACACCATCTTGGACGAGGCGCATAATGGACAAAATTAATACCCGCTTCTTCGCGTTGATCCCTAAAGTGAATCTGCGTCTTATTCTGCGTCCTAACATCAGGCGTAGAGAATAAGACAATCATTGCTGTCAAAATAACTCCCCCAAGTTTTTCTGTAATTCTCGTCATTTATTGACTCTCCTTTCTATTCAATTGGTTCAAAGCGACACGAAAAGTGTCGCAGGAATTTAGGTTGATAGGTAATTCGATAACCGGGAATTTTGCCCCGAGTTCTCCACACTTCCTCGAGCACTTCTATGATGTAGTCGAAATGGCTTTGTGTATACACCCGCCTGGGAAAAGCCAGTCGAACAAGCTCAAGTGGTGCGGGCACTTCGTTTCCTTGCTCATCTGTTCTGCCGAACATGACGCTGCCCAATTCGACACACCGGATGCCGCCGTCAACATAAATGGTATTGACCAAACCAATCCCAGGGTATTGTAGCGGCGGGATGTGCGGCAGAAACGCCCTGGCATCGAGAAACACAGCATGTCCGCCGATGGGTTTTACAAATGGAATGCCGATTTTCTGCAATTTATTGCCTAGATAAGTGACAGTTGCGTGACGGTAGACCTGATAATCGTAGTCCAGTGCTTCCATCAAACCGACGGCAATAACTTCCAGATCTCTACCCGCCAATCCGCCGTAAGTTGGAAACCCTTCTCTGAGGATAAATTCGTTCCTAAAATCCTCCGCCCACTTATCATCGTTGCAGATCAGGAAACCGCCGATATTCGCCAGGCCGTCTTTTTTGCAGCTCATGGTTGCGGCGTCGGCATAAGCGAACATTTCCTGAGCTATTTCAAGTAAGGTTTTGTCCCGGTATTCGGGCTCGTTTTCGTGGATGAAGTAGGCATTTTCCGCAAAGCGGCAAGCGTCGATCACCAGTGGGATGCCGTAGCGATCTAAAAGCGCTTTGACGGCCCGGATATTTTCCATCGAGACCGGCTGGCCACCGCCGGTGTTGTTTGTCACCGTCATCATGCAGAACGGAATTTTGTCGACTCCATTTATCTCGATACAGTCATGCAGCTTCTGGAGGTCCATATTGCCTTTAAATGGGAATTCAGATGTTGTATCGAATCCTTCGCTGCACAGCAAATCGAGGGCTTGCGCACCAACGTATTCGATATTCGCCCGGGTCGTGTCGAAATGGCTGTTGTTGGGAATGACGTCCCCTTCCTTTAACCTCGTTTGGGCAAGGATGTGCTCGGCGGCCCGCCCCTGGTGTGTCGGCAGGACATGCTTAATGCCGGTGATTTCTTGAACCGTGGTTTCGAATTTTTTCCAGGATTTGCTGCCGGCGTAGCTTTCGTCGCCGAGCATCATGGCGGCCCATTGCTCGGTGGACATGGCGCCGGTACCACTGTCGGTCAAAAGATCGATACAGCAGTCTTCGGCGTCGAGGAAGAAAACGTTGTATTGGGCTTTTTCAAGCGCCTTCTCTCGCTCTTCTCGGGAGATGAGCTTGATCGGCTCGGTCATTTTGATGCGAAAAGGTTCGATTATTGTTCGCATGACGGGTGCCTTCTTAAAGTTCTTTGATCATAACCAGCAGCATTTTAAATTTCTTCATTGCTTTTAATGCATGCGGTTTGTCAGCGGGCAGAATGATCATCTCTCCTTGCCTCAAATGAAACGGGTTTCCTGCAATGGTAATCATTGCCTCGCCATCAAGAAGATAAACCATTGCCTCATGGGGAGAGGTATGTTCGCTTAACCCTTCTCCCTCAGCAAATGCAAATAGTGTAACCGTTCCCGGCTCTTTCTTGATAATGGTTTTGCTGACCACGGACTCGGCTTGATAGTCCACAAGGTTAGCCAGTGTTTTTTTCTCGCCTATCATTTCGACCTCTCAGCCTGCCAATTATCGGGATCGTATGCAGGCATTTCACAGCGCATTGGCTTGTCTTTGCGCTTCCCCATGGCATAGGCGGCCTGAAGCAAGGTGTGAATCTGTGAAGTACCTTCATAGATCACAGCGCTCTTGGTGTTGCGCAGGTGCCGTTCAACGTTGTATTCGTCTGAATAACCATAAGCGCCGTGTATCTGTACTGCGTCATTGGCAGCCCGGTTCGCCGCCTCAGTACAGTACCACTTTGCCATACTGGTCTCGCGAGCGTTGCGAATACCCTGATTTTTGAGCCACCCCGCTTTCAATACCAATAGCTCACCGATGTCAATGTTTTGCTGCATATGAGCTATCATCTGTTGGACGAGCTGATGTTCGGCAATCGGCTTACCAAATGTCTGTCGCTCGAAGGCATAGCGAATCGACTCATCCCGGCACGCTTTGATGATGCCTTCGTAGAAAAATCCCAGGTCGGTGTGGCAGACGCCACAGCCCGACACCCGCACCAAAACTTCGTCCGCAGAAAGAGAGGAGATAGAAAGTTTTGCTTGTTGCAGTGGTTGGGCAGTTTGGTGCATTTGCCAAGCTTGTATTTGATGCATATTTGGCCTCAAAGATTAATGATGGTTAAGCTCTTTACGGCAAATCCGACAATTTGAAATCAGGCTCGGTATTGCTTTCACATTCATCCAACCAGTTCGTAAGCGCATCCATTTTAAATGGCTTGGTGAATATTTTGCAGCCAAAACTTTCAAAGGATTTAAGTTCGGCTTCTTTCCAGACAGCAGACATAACCGCGATGTTATCAACCTTACATCCATGTCTTTTTTGACTTTCTATGAATTCGAGTCCGGTCATATTAGGTAAGTTAACATCAATAATGATAATATTTGTACAGGCATGTTCTACCGGACATGGACACACACGATCCAAGTATATCGGACATAAAGAAGGCTCCGAAGAAGCATGGACTTCATAGCCGCGTTTTTTTAAAATAGAGGAGATGGCTGTGCGAAGCGATTTATCGTCGTCGATCACGATGGCTCTTTTTAGAACGCTTTGTTGCAACTTTTTGTCTTTGTACATTTTATGACTCACGACTTATTCCCAATCTTCATCCTCTTCTTCGAAATCATATATGCTGATGAGATACGCGATCACTGCGTTGATTTCTTCAACCGGTATGCTCTTTTGCCACGATGGCATGTTGAATGGTGCAGGTTCCTTCAGGATCGAGTTTGGCGGCAGTGTTGCCATTGATTGATCACGTCTCGAATCGCATTGTACTGGGCCAGCACTACTGGCAGGCGCGGTACGTCCGGTGGTGGATCTGCGACAGTTTCAAATCCTAAGCAACCCAAATCCCAAAACCCAAAAACACTTGATGGGATTTGAGATTTTTAGTTAGTATTTAATATTAAAATCCAATCTGAAGCGGTTAGCGTCTTTGCTTCCCACAATCTCTTCGGTCACATAATGACGTGCAACGAGATTCATTTTCCTGGCCAATTGATAGGCAACCCTGATTTCGAATCCCTTCAGGTCGCTGGAATTGGTGTGGCCGCTGCCAAACCGCCACCAGTCGTCCTGGGCAAAATTAGGTACAACGGCGAATTTCTGAATATTTGCATAATATGCTGCCAGAGTCCATTTCCCCGGTTTAACCGAGACTTGTGCCACGAAACCATTGGTCTCACCTTCGAATCCGGCAACTGTCGGGTCTTCGAAATTTCTCATGAAATCAGCGCCGAGAGTCATTAGTACATCCGACGACAGGTTGAATTTAACCTGAGCGCTGGCGACAAATATTTTATGGTCCATTCCATTCAGCGCATTGTAAGATACCGAATCCCGCACCTCGTTATTGAACAGGTAGATACCCGTTGCAGCAGTGATATCTACAGCATCAGATTTCTTGTTTAAACTTACCTGTGCTGCGGAAATAGTGGACTCAAAAAGACCTTCGTTGAAATGATCAATGATGAACTGTCCGCCGGTCAAAGTAAGTTTACTTCCCTCCCCGGCAAAATCTTTCGCGCTGTAAGAAGCCGATACGCCTTCGGGGGTCACATCGTCATCCCAGAACATTTCGTTTTGCTTCCAGAAAGGAAATGAGTTCTTGCCAATCCAGAACCAGCCGGATTCAAATTTGTACTTGAAATAAATCTTGTCAAAATTGAGCGGCTTGCTGCCGAAATCACCACCGAAGTTCTGGTGTGGAGATTGTTGATCGGTGGGATTTCCGGTTCTTATCCTGGCGCCGACTTCTATGTTGTCGCCGCGTTTATGAACCAGACCAAAACGAAAGCGATAGCGCGTGCGATCGCGAGCTTCTTTACCAGTTACGCTGTAATCCTTTTCGAATCGAAGTCTTAGATCGCCATAGAATTTTAATGCATCCTTTTCTTGTGCAGATAAAGTTGTAATAGCAAAAAGTAGCACGAGTGCCGCACAAAGAGTCTGTGTTCCTTTCAAATTATGGTCCTTTACCGTTAGATTTAAGATCAGGTGATTATATCATTATTCGCTGTTTAAAACGCCTTTCATTCCATGAATATATGGTAACCGTGGAGGGAAGTCCGAGAGTTCCGGGCCGCCAGAGCTACAACTTGCTCGTTTTCGTCTGTAGAGATTTCACAGCGCCAAAACCCTCTCCAAGTTTAGGATAACGATTCACAAACGATTGGTAAACTTTTGATGGCTCTGGTATTGATTCCATAATTCTGTCCTTTCCATTTTACCCGATCCAGTGGTTTTGGCTCAACTTGGATAAAATATGCCCGTAATCAGTTTTTCTACTTTTTTTTTGCAAACTGGGTGGTGCACTCTTAAAAGGAGGCCACATTCTGTTCATATGCAACGATGAGATTTGTTCCCCAAAAACTGTGCCATTTCAAAAATACCAATAAGAATAAGGCTCAATTTATTGTAAATAAGTAATTTAAATCCATCCAATGTTTTAACAAATTATTTTGTTCACCACCCAATTATTCTCAATTTTCGGAAATTAACAAACGTGATTCTTATTTTTAGGAAACTTGTTTGATGAAGGCGTTACAGCCACCATATTACCATACTCTTGACTCATACAAATCAGCACATTGGTGACAGATAGGCTCGTTAGACTGCCAGTTGGGATTCTCATTTTGAATTTCAGCGACTATTGAAGAAGGAAGATTAGTTGAGGCATCAATGAGATCAAAAGATGGAAAATGACAAAGCGTGCATTGACCTTTAATTGTTGATACTGACTTCGAAGTATCAAACCAGCTCTCGGAAGACATGGAAAACGAAATCAATTCTTCGTGTTTGGGCGATATATTATTGAAAAAAAAGTCAAACACTTTTTCCAAGTCCGATTGTGGTCCCGGAAAATTATTCTTAAAAGTCGTCCAGTGTCCACCCTTCACCGAGGACGGTAACCACCTCCTTCGGTGCAAGCGTCCATCAATGCTAATATCCCACAAGATACCATAACGTTCTTGCAGAAAGCGGTCATAAATGGGACCATTTTCTGATTTGGGTAAATGGGGCTTATAGCCAAATTGCGGGTCTAACATATCGACGATATGAAGGAATTCGTGTCTGAGAAAAGTCAACAGGTTCTGTAGTTGGCCTAAAAGTTCAGGCGTAACTTGAATGGCAATAGAACGTCCTTCTCGATCAGTAACTCCAGGGGTATCCGCAGCGATATAAAGTTCAGCCCCAACATCCTTTTTTGAACGGGCTTTCACTACCTGGCATTTATGGGTTTGCAGTTTGATAATTGGCCAAATAGCAAGAACCTTGTGAAGCGGCTCACTTAAACCGAGGTGGTCGTACCAGCGTTCATGCAAAACCTGGAAGTTTTCCTCGCGTTCCTCTTCGTTCGGCAATTGATAAATTGGGTTTCTTTCTTTGCGGAAACTTTTTTCTTCAGGGTGTCCGGCAATGACCCATAACACGGTATCTTCCACGAGCTGTGGTTGGTATTCTATTCTATAGCTTTCGTTGGCCATCTCTGTCCTTCGCTTCTCTGCGTCTTTGCGTGTGTTTTTTCTTTTTGGTTCCGGCTTGTTCGGGTTAGTGTATTTAGAACTTTATTCAACATTGCAATTAGAATCACACATATCCTGTATGACTTCTTCTCCTGATCCACATGTAAAACATTCATCGACCACAGTTTTAGGTCGAAGGCGTAAGTTTTCCGGACCTGTAGGGATGCCAAACCGGGTGCATTCCAGCAGGATGAATTTGCGGCACAACTCTCCAAGTGCTGCGTAAAAGCTGCCCGGGGCTGCACGCGTCAACAAGTTCGAAAATGAGGGCGCGAACCGTCCCAAATGATCTTTGAGAAACAGTTTCTGTGCTTTACGCGTCTCCTCCAACATCGTAAGATCGTTTTGCTCCAAAGCAAATGCTTCCTTGCGCGCCAGAAAAGAAAGAAACTCTCATTGACAGCAAATCGAACCGGAGTAGCCAATGATTTTTAAAATAACCGGCGGGCTAAAATACTGTTTCACGCTGGTGTAACCTCCGAGGAAAGTTTAAATCAATCCGGGCTGCCGTATTCCCGGTAAAAAGCAGATTGCATTAACTCATTTTCCGTTATTTCATGTTGATGAAGTGTGGTCATGATTCCCGAAATTCGATTGAAGATATCCTGCAATTCCAACTTATCTTTGACATCTGATTTCTTGAAATCTGTCAGGACGCTATCTAAATTAGATAGTATCCGTTTGTGTTCAATTTCCAGTTCTTTCACTTGATTCAAAAGCTGGGGGGCCGCATCGGTTACTTCCGCCATGAAGCCGCCTTGTTCTTCAAATTCAAAATGTTTGCTAAGCTTTTGTCTAAGGTCTTGCAGCCCAATAAACTGAATTCTCCAATCAGAAAAATCTTTAGCAGAGACCCTCTCCATGATAGTTAACTTTAATTCACCGATATTCCGATTGAGCTCCTCATGCGCCTTTATTAATTGTTTTTCTACCTCTATTTTTTTTGATGCCATGACATCAACCTCTAAAAAAGCAACATCAACTTTTTGTTTTCGATTAAGGCTGGAACTTAAAAAAAAGGGATACACTTAAGCTTTTACGTGTTCTTGGCAAGGAGAATGCCAAAAAGCAGTGAGGCGAGAACAATCTTTTTTAATTGATTGTTTATATATGGCTTACAGAAAGGAGTGTAAATTTAGATTTGGATAAATTCGGTTTGTTTTTTTCTTAGACTTAAGATTTTTTTCTTATTATTGCGAAGAATCTTTAGATTTCATTCTTGTCTTGCAATTCGTATTCTCGCATCTACAGCTTTGCTTTTTTCTGATTCAGGAAAACTCATGAATGGATTAATATCCATTTCAACTATTTCAGGCAGATCTAAAGATAACTGTGAAAGATTTAACAGGACTTGCTCTATAGTTTCAAATGCTACAGATTTTTCACCACGGACGCCTTGCAAGATTGGCAAGCCTTTAATTTCTTTTATCATTTCGTCGGCATCTATATCAGTTAGGGGTGAAATTCTAAACGTCACGTCTCGCAACACTTCGACATAAATACCGCCTAATCCAAACATAATCAGAGCACCGAAGTCCGGTACCTTCTGGATGCCCATAATGACTTCCCTGCCGTCATGTAACATTTCTTGCACTATGTAAAAAATGGTATCATGAGAAATATTATGATTTCTGAGCGAATCGCTCATCTCATGATACGCTTTGTTTAAATCATCAGTGGTTTGTAATCCGAGTTTTACACCATTTACTTCCGATTTGTGAATCACGTCTTTTGAAGATACTTTGAGTACTACAGGAAAACCAATCGTTTTCGCGGCTTCGAAAATTTGTTCGAGAGTTTTACAGAGCTTCGATTGGACAAATGGAATATTGTAAGCTCTCAGAATGTTCGAAACTTCATCATCATTTAAATACTCCTTTTTTTGCTTGAGCGCCTGTTCAATAATTGATTGCGCCAGCTTTTCATTTGTGGCAAACCGGGAGACTTTACCTGGCTCCTTCTGTTGCCATTTGCAATAACTTACCATGGCTGCCAAGGTCCGTGCAGCTGATTCCGGAAAAGGATAGGTGGGGATTTTTTGGCGCTGCAATTCTTCAATTCCTGTTGCCACGCCTTTGACTCCCATGAAGCAACCTAAAACTGGTTTGTCATATTGTTGCGCGACTTGGGAGATTTTCTGAGCTACTTCAGTTGGATTTGTGATGATGGGGGCAACGAAAATGACAATTGCCGAATCTACGTTTTCATCCTGCAATACCTCATTTAATGTAAACTGGAATTCATCAGGTTGTGCACCGGCGAGCAGATCGACCGGATTATTGACACTTGCATCGGGGACCAATTTCCTTTTCAGTTTTGATTTCGAGACTTCGCTTAACTCCACAACCTCCAAACCATTGCTTTCGCAAGCGTCGGCAGCCATAATGCCAGGCCCACCCGCATTTGTAATGATCGCAACGCGATTTCCTTTCGGGAGCGGTAAATTGGCCATGCCCATGGCAATATCAAACATTTCATTAATGGTATTCGCTCGAATCACGCCACCCTGTTTAAACAAAGCATCAAACGCTACATCCATGCCGGCCAGCGCACCCGTGTGTGACATAGCGGCGCGAGCCCCCGAGCTGGTTCTCCCGGATTTTACTACTATAATTGGCTTCTTAAAACTAACCTCGCGAGCAAGTTGGATGAATTTTTTCGGATTACCAAAACTCTCAAGGTACATCAAAATCACCTGGACCGAAGGGTCGTGATGCCAATATTCTAAAAGATCGTTTCCAGAGACATCTGCTTTGTTGCCAACCGAGGCAAACATAGAGACGCCCAGATTTAATTCTTGCGCATGCTCCAATATGGTTTGCCCTAAAGCACCACTTTGTGATACCAAACCGATATTTCCCGGAAGGGAAGTTGTTGGTGCAAATGTTGCATCCAAACGAATGTCAGGGTCGGTGTTAATGACCCCCATGCAGTTGGGGCCAATCATTCTGATTCCGTAGGATTTGATTATTTCAACAATTTCACGCTCAGCTGCGGCGCCTTTTTCACCTGTTTCCTTAAATCCCGCGGTTAGTATAACTAAACCTCTAACACCAAATTCAGCACACTCCTTTACAATATCCAGCACCAGCTCTTTGCGTACGATTATCACTGCCAATTCAACTTTGTCCGGTATGGCAGATATTCGAGGATAGGCTTTGACGGAATGGATGTACAGGGCTTTTGGATTTACAGGATAAATCGGGCCGTTAAAGTCACTCTTCAATAGTTTATCAAAAACTTCCCGACCTAAGGTACCCTTCCGAGTTGATGCGCCAATAATCGCTACGGATTTAGGCCTGAATATTACGTCCAAACTTTGACTCATAATATTTAAAAACTCATGGTAAATGAATTGTAATTTATTCACCATTGCATTTATCACAAAGACCGAAGAATTCCAGTCGATGGTTTAGGACTTTGTAATTTGTCATCTTTTCCACCCTTTCATTTAGCTCATGGCTTGGCGGCAAATCGAGATCTTTTATGGCGCTACACTTTTCACAAATAAAATGATAGTGCGGTTTGATATTAGCACAGTATCTGTCAAATGTACTGCCGAATTTCAACTCAAGGATCGATCCCTGTTCAACCAAAATATTTAAATTTCTGTATACATTCCCTAAACTCAGCGAAGCGTAGTCCTCCTTTAATTGATCATATATCCAAGTTGCTGTAGGATGCATTTCCGTAGATTGTAAAATTTCTAAAGTTCTTTGCCGCTGGTTACTCTTCCGATATTTTTTTAATACTTTTTCACTCATTTTTAAACACCGCCTTGCTCTCGTTTTTCAGACCACCATATTTATCTTGAACCATTTTCATGATGTGAGGTTTTTTGTGGGCCTGACGTAACTGCTTAGAGATAAAGTTTTTGATTTCTAAAGCTCCGTTAGGATGGTCGCATGAGCAACTATCTAACCTGTGGTCACATTTCCCGCAGGGACAGTTGATCCCATATCCGGCTGACAATTTTTGTTTGGGCTTCGGTTTTTCGGACGAGCGCTGGATGATGGGACTGCCACATTTTGGACAAAATTTACTCTTGCGAATGACCGTGCGATTGCATTTTCGACATTTCATTTTCAGATCCATAAAAACCCCGTATTCATAGTTACAACCACCGTATTTAAAGACATCACGCAACTCAATTACCCGAGTGGGCCTCATCATGCCCTTCGATAGGCTCAAGGTGGCTGGTTACTTCGGTTTGCATCGAAATGGAGTTCATGATTGTTCTCTCAATTATAGTTGCTTGTTCGTGATCGTTAGATATAGGGACGTCTTTATGGAATAACAAATGAAACTCGATGATTAATTTGTTCCCGGCATTACGGTGACGAAGATGGTGAAATTGAACATCGTATTTTTTCGATTCTTGCTGCAATATTTCCGTGAGCTTTTTATTAATATTTGGATCGGCCTCATCCATGAGTCCACCAATGGAGCGCCGCACAAGCTTTGCGCCCGACAACAGAATATTTGTGGCCACAATAATAGCGATAATCGGGTCGAATGGCAGCCAGCCTGTCCAGAGTGTCAAAAGCAAGGCCACAATTACACCAAGACTTGTCCAACTGTCCGTCAGAACGTGCTTGCCATTGGCCTCAAGGATGATGGAGTGATATTTCTCCCTTGTCGAATGAGGTACCAACCCAGGCCTCCATTGATTACAGTAGCAAGCACCACAAAGCCAATGCCCTGTTCAATGTTTTCCAAAGGGAATCCGGTTCGCCATTTTTCAACGGATCCGAAAATAATGTATAGCGCTGCTATGATAATCATGGCGCCTTCAAACCCCGCAGAGAAGAAACTAATCCGATCGTGGCCATAAAGATGGGTCTTGTCTGCTGGCTTCATGCTTAACCACAGGCTGAAAGCAGCAAATGAAACAGCGAACACGTGCACAACGGATTCCGCTGCGTCAGAAAGAATCGCGGCCGATCCAGTTATCACAGATGCATAGATTTTGATGATCAGCATGAGCAAACCAACGCCAAGTGAAAGGCGCATGGCAAATTTCAAGGGTCGCGCTGCATCATTCAAAATTTGTTTGTCTGAATTTACATGCATTGCGCTTTTCAAATTGGTTTTATCCCCAAGGCAATTTCAACAGGTAACCACATTTGTTTTCTACTGATTTCAGTAATTTTAAAGCCCACATCTGATAAAGCCCGCCGCACATATATAGGACGACAATCGAGGAATTTCGGAAAATGTCGATGTGTCCATTCGAATGCTTTAATCAATAAAGTTTGCCTCCCCTCCTTAGAAAGTCCCGCGACTACAATTCGACCCGACGGTCGTAAAACTCGCATACATTCCCGCAGAACTTTTGGAATTTCCGGTGTATCGAATAATTCCAATGTAAAGCTCATAAAAACTGCATCCAGAAAGTTGTCATGGTAAGGCAGGTCGATAGCGTCGCTACAAACCAATTCCGCTCGCTCTGCGAGATTCTGCTTCTCTAAGAGCTTTTTGCCACGTTTCATCATTTCCTCTGATAAATCTACACCATAAATCTTACCCGTCACTCCAACTACTTTTGCGATTTCTGTGAGGCAGTGGCCTGTCCCAAAACCGATTTCTAATATTTTTTCTCCCGATCTCGATGCCAGTCTCGCGAGAGCGATCCTACGTACCGGCGCTTCACTATGGTATGCAAGAAGGTCATAAAATTTGCTGATTCGATTATAAAATGTTTTGGTTTGAGAACGGGATTGAAAAACCGGTAGAACCCCAGGTTGGGTTTTACTAAATGACCGAGTAGTCATCTCTGCAAGGGAAGGTGGATGGACAGCTGACATTTAATCTTGGTATCCTATTCCGTGTAAGTATGAACACTGTACTTTGCCTGAGGTAAGTAATTCAGACCAAACCAGCAAATCAAAAGAACCTTCTTTCTGTCATGCTAATTATCATTGGCGCAGCCGTTTATGGCTGCGCCAATATTCACCACTGTGGGATTGACACTAACCCTAACTAAAAGCCAATTGCTGCTTCAGCCATGATGCCTTTAAAGTTTGCATCGGAGTAAATGCTGCCTGCCGCAAAATCATTGTAGGACTGACTAACGTACTCAATTTTCGCAACTACTTTGTCCGTTAAAAACCATCCAAAGGCTAGTTGAACTCTGTTTATTGTAACCTTTTCAGCATCCGCATTAGCTAGCTTTCCACTGGCGCTGTTAAACCTGGCGCCGCCATACCATTGTTCAGAGGCTCCAAACCGGTAGATGACTTCTCCTGCAAGCTGATTCCAGGTTCGTGTATCATTCGAGTTTCTGGAATCGCCTCCGCTTGAATTTTCATAGGTGCCAAAAAACTCTAATCCGTTCCATTTCAGGAATGGATTGATCATGATCGCAGTCAATTTTCCCGAGAAATTGGGATTCCAACGGCCTGATCTAAAATTATCCGAGGTAGCCGTTATGCCTTGCATTACACTGTAGTAGCGCGAGCCGGCTCTATCGCCACTGTACAGGTATATCTGTTTGGCGTTTCCATTAGTATATATGGAACCGGTCAGTCTTAATCGTAAATCAGGGTTTACCTGTTTATCAAAGCCGAGCTTTCCGAGAAATGCCAAGCTTGTTTCTCCCGGGCTGGTGACATCTTGGTTTAGTTTACCGTTGGAAAATCCAAGCATTCCCAGAAAGCCATTGGTTTTTAAATAGGCTTCCGCACCGACCTCAGTCGTAAAGCTGTCCATTATGTAATTACCGACAAATGGGTTGTGCAAGCTTGCTGAGTTGTCAGACCGTCTAAAGTGCGCATCGCCATAGTTGATTTCCATATGCCCTACTTTGAGCGTGACCATGTCCATTACGTTATCAAGAAAACCGGGGCTCACAAAGTCCAACCTGTCAACCTGCAAGTAGCCGCTTTTCACGTACGGTTCAGGGTGATGCCTTGAGGAAAGGTAGGTCCGCAAGTGCATTCTTAAACCATTATGGAGTTGGACATCCAAATCAAGGTTCGCGGTTGCCAGGTTAAAATTGTTTTCCAGTTCTATTAATTCATTAATGTTCGCGCCGTTCCCGTCATCAACAAACAGAGCTGAATTGCTGTGATTCAAGCCCTGAAATTGAAGCGTCGAGGAACCACCTAGTATTACTTTTAAGCCGACAAACTCGCTTGTTTCTTCTTTTGTAGTTTCAAACATATTCAGCCCATGCTTATCGGCCGGTTTGGAATACTGTAATTGCCGGTCCGGACCCGTTTGGGCAAATAGCGAACTAACAAAGAAAAAAGATACTAGTAGTAAAACACTTGTTAAGGTTTTCATAATATACCTCCTTTGTGGTTTGTGGTTTAACTGCTAAGTGATTATTAATTATCTTATTCATTTAGTTTATCGAAGCATTTTGATTCCAAAACTTGACTTAAAATCTGATTCGAACTTTCCAACTGATTCCCTGCAATGTTAAAATGATTAATTGTTCCTGCTGTTTGTTTGGCCTCAGCGTAAATATCGAAGGATATTGATAATTCAGGTTTTGCTTTTATCAACCCGAAAAAAGCTGTCGGTGGCTTAATCTTAAAATCACGCATGGAAATAGAGATAAAGCCAGTAATCTGAAAAGTATTATTGGAAAGAGGCCGTACTTTGACATCCATTTCAATTCTTTTCGTCGTTCCTGCAAGTGTCAAGTTTCCGATCGTATCTATCGAATACCAAACCCCTTCGGAGTTGGGCGCTGCAATCAATTCCGATTTCGTCAATTCATATTCAATGATTGGGTATTGATTTTCTTTAAGTGCCTTGTACATATCCTTGTTCATCCTGTCGTTTCTGCAATCGAAACTCCGAATCGGGATAAAGAAATAAAGTGAAGTGTTGGTTCCAACATTTTGGAAATTGTTCACTGGCAAAAAAATATCTTCGGATCCAAAGTAGGCATATCCGGTTAATAATTCTGTCTCACAACTGAACTTGTTAATGTTTGTTTTTCCATCCATCCAAAGCCGGCTTCCTGGCAGTGTTTCGAAAGGTCCTAAGCTTATGGTCTGCGCCGAAAGTCCATTTATGAGTGTCAATGCTCCAATTAACGCTCTTAGCAGTATTCGATTGACTTGATGCGGGTTCATGATTTTCTCTCTGGTTTTAAGCCTGCACTTTAAGTTAATTCAGGCTCATTTGAATACTTGGAATTAATGCGATTTCAAAATAAACTGTGATTTCATTACCCGTCTTAAGCCTACCGAAAAACATGGTTGGCGGCTTTATATTGAAATCAGTCATTAGCAATTTTTTGCTGCCTGTGAATCGAATAGTACCATTCGCTTCGAGATTTCCTATTACCTCTAAAGCAATTGTCTTCTCCACACCTGCAACTTTCACATTTCCCATGGTCTTAAGCTGTACCTGATCCTTCCCAGCTTCTGGAGAAGCAGTCAATTCTAAACTTGTTAGTTCGAAGATAATTTCCGGATGGTCGTCAGCTTTCAATAATTTGCGCATCTTTTTGTCCATCTTCCCTTTGCCGCTCTCGATACTCAGAACAGGTATTTGAACGATACCCGCAACTGCCGCATTGTTAAATTCTATTGGGGTTGAATCTGAAATCATCTCTTTCATAATAAAAGAGCCGGTTATTTCCTTCGCTACACATTTATAGCCATGTAGAGTTGAAGTACCTTCAAACCACAGTTTGCTCTCTGAACTGATTATGTATTTATACTGGGGAGCATCTTGAGCTTTAACTAGATAAACTTGAATGATGACCAGCACAAGAATTAAACAAGTATTTTTGAACGATTTCATTTTATTCTCCTTTCTAACATTTTTCAATCTCTGTACTTAATTTGCTTTTCGCCATTCACAATCAGTTTGTTCCTTTTCATCTTCACTTCGACGAGCTTGCCATAACGAACGATTAAATTGTGAAACGGCGATTGCTGTTCGGCAAAAGTAAAGTGTGGATGTTATACATTTGGATTTCTCAACAATTGACTTACTTTTCCATTGATTCCCACCGACTTGATGTTTGGTTGAATTATCACATCAGCCTTGATTGAATTTGAAATGAGACAGCTCTTGTGGGCATCGGCAATCGTCTGCTTAGCTTGTTCAATCGCATCATTCGTTTGAACCAATACTGTTGGCCAGAGGTAGATTTTGGTAAATTGATACTTGCCGTCGATAAACTCCAGTAGGCCTTCAGCATGTGTCTTATATGAAACAATGGGTAGATTCTTGTGTTGAGCGAATGCCATGAACGTCGTCATCGTGCAGATGTCAACGGATGCAACGAATAAATCCTCAGGTGTCCAAACACCCTCTTCTCCTTTAAACTCCGGCGGACTGGCCACACGAAAATCTTTCTTTCCTTTCGAGTACAAAGTGCCCGAACGGTCGCTTGTCCATTTGAGGTAAGTGTGATAGGTAAAGGTTTTATATTTTATTTTAGGTTTTGAGGTTACTGTTGTCTGTTCCATTTCTATCTCCCCTTAAAGAAAGATTAACTAATTAAGATTGTTGTTTAGAGCCATCCTTGCATATGTAAGAATCTTCTTCATTTTGACCGGCTTGTGCAGAAAGGCGAATGCGCCAGCACTCATGGCTTTTGCATAATTGTCTAGCGCCCCGTCAACAGTCATCATGATAACTTTAGATTCCGGTGATTTTTCTCTTACCTCGCTTAGTAATTCCAACCCTGATTTCCCCGGCATGTGCAGATCCACTAGAATAAGAGGATACACTCGCTTGTTAAGCATTTCGCTTGCCTGGCTGCCGTTTGAAGCTGAGCTAACATGATAACCAGCCTTCTGCAAAATTCTTTTTAATGAGTGCCTGAATTCAGAATCATCGTCTACAATGAGAATTCTGTGTTTACTTTGACTTGACATCCTTTTATCTCCTGAATCGCTGAAATTTTAATTCTTACATAAAGTTCTTAAGAAATAATTGTGCCAGCTTTTCAAAGGAAACAAAAAAGCCGATTGCGTATCCGCAGGCGGCTATAAATCAATGAGTTAATTCGCGTTTGCTTTAGAACTGGTTCGCGAGTTGGCCGTTTAGATTATTCTTAGATGTGGGAAAAAATAGAGGTGACATTCTTAATATTAGGAATGAGAAGAGGCTAGACAATGATTTCATGAATTCGTTTTTCTTAAATTAATCCATAAACAAAGGACTGCGAAAATTCCAAAGATTCCCGAAAATGCGAAGGCGCTTTTTGTAACTTCCATCAAAATAGGCGTGTCCATTAACATGGAGGGCGGCAACATT
>SMXC01000341.1 GCA_004356825.1 Caldithrix sp. | reverse complement strand
TGCATTTGCTGTTTTCACATCATTTCCAGCTAATCAAACCAATACTTTAAGAGATTCGCCAGGGCTAAATCAATCCAGGACATCTCTTTTGAATTTCATGGTTCTGAGACTCATGAAATTTCAAAAATAATGGCAGAAATAGTCGTTATTTTATCAAGCTCTTAAGACCTGAAAAACAAAGAATTGTGTCTATGAGATATGGGAGGGATTTTGTCAAAAAACCGTGCGCTCTAGTTCGAAAAAAACTGGAGAAATTGTATAAAATTGTTTTTTTAGGAGTTGTAGTCGCTAATTTTTATACTGTTTTGGCGACTCTTAGAAAAACTTCGGTTTGCCTGGCTCCGATGACGGGCTCTCAAGGCTTTAGACTGTTCAATTTGGTCTGGCAATGAGGAGGATATTTTGAGTAACCATCCTTAAATCTGGTTGGTGGGGCTCTTTTATTACGCTAGTTGTAGTACCAGCGGTTAGAAAAAGAAAGGCCAGCATGAATGACTATCCGTAACCCGCCTTAAACATTAAAATAACATTGGTCAATAATGTCAAGCTTTTATTATCTTCAGTATTGACTTTAATTTTTAGAATTTATATATTTCAGGCCGACTTTGCGAGAGTGGCGGAATTGGCAGACGCGCTAGATTTAGGATCTAGTGTCGCAAGGCGTGTGGGTTCGAGTCCCTCCTCTCGCACTATAAAAAATTCTCTAGAAAAGTAAAATCTAAGGGAGAAATTTGGAATCAAAAGTTACCAAAAAGGGAAACTTCGAAAAAGTTGTCGAGGTTGATGTTCCGGAAGCTGAACTGGCGCCTCATTTTGACAGTATTTACAAAAAGTATCAGAAGAACGTAAAATTACAAGGGTTTCGCAAAGGGAAAGTACCTCTGAGTTTAATCAAAAAACTCTATGGCGACGCGATGAAAGGCGAAGCCATTGAAGAGGTTGTCCAGAGCGTTCTTCGCGAAGTTAGAGACCAAGAAAATTTAAGACTGGTAGCTCCGGCCAAGCTAGAGGATATTAACTACGATCCCGAAAAAGGGCTGCATTTCAAAGCTGTCTGTGAGGTGGCCCCGGATATTGAATTGAAAAACTACAGGGGTCTTTCTGTGGAAAGAGAAGTCTATGAGGTAGACGATCAGGATGTCTCGGACGCTTTGAATGATGTGCGGGAACAAATGGCAGTCATGCAGCCGGTCGAAACCGCAGCGGAAGACGGCCATTTTGTCCTGGCTGACTTGCAGCAGGTGGATGCCACCGGGGTTCCGATTATTGGCAAAAAATTTAAAGATCGGTATTTTCAAATAGTGACAAATAACTCAAATAACAAAGATTTCACGGAACAGCTTATCGGAGCAAAGCCCGGTGATAAGCGCCGGATTGAACTCGATTCCAATGACAATTCAAATTCTCCTAATAAAGAAAATAAAAAAGATTATTTCGAAGTCAGAATCAAGGAGATTAAATCAAAACAGGTTCCTGAGTTGGATGATGGATTAGCAAAGGATACCGGCAAGTTTGAAAGTCTCGATGAGCTTAAAACAGACCTCCGGTCAAAGTTGACAAAACAGGCACAAGTTAATGCCCGCAGCCGTTTACGCCGAAGTATTATTGACGAGGTTCTCAAGAAGAATTCTTTTGATCTCCCTGAATCTATGATTAATAACTATTTAGATGTCTTTGTGGAGAACGCGAAAAAGGAATCAAAAGAACCGTTCGATGAAGAGGAGCTGAGAAATCACTATCGTCCGACAGCGGTTTGGAATCTCAAGTGGGAGCTTGTAAAGGATAAACTTCGGGAGGCGGAGAATCTTAGTGTTTCAGATGAAGACAAAGATGTTTTTATTAGCCGCCTTGCGGAAGAACGAGATATTGAGGAAAAGCAGGTCAGGAAATCCTTGAAAGACAAAAGGGCTCAACGGCAATTTGAAGAGGATGTTATCGAGGATAAAGTTTTGAATTATCTGGAGGTAAACGCCAAAATAAAAGATAAAAAAATTACCAGAAAAGATATCGAAAAAGCACAAAAATTGGCCGTTAAATAATTGAAGGATTAACCAAAGGGAAGAGTTTGAATATGGGACTAGTACCAATCGTAATTGAGACCACAGGACGGGGAGAACGCGCTTATGATATTTTTTCACGATTATTAAAAGAACGGATTATTTTTATTGGCGGCGCAGTCGATGATACGGTTGCAAGTTTGTTTATTGCCCAGATGCTGTTTCTAGAAGCCGACGAGCCGGATAAAGACATTGCGGTTTATATCAATTCTCCCGGCGGATATGTCACTTCGGGCCTTGCCATTTATGACACCATTCAGCACGTTAAACCGGATGTGGTTACTTACTGTATGGGACAGGCATCGAGTATGGGAGCGATTCTTTTAGCCGGCGGAGCTAAAGGCAAACGCTTTGCATTGCCGCACGCGCGGATTATGATTCATCAACCTTTAGGCGGAGCGCAAGGTCAGGCTACCGATCTGGAAATTCAAACCAAGGAGATTTTAGTTATAAGAGACAAGCTCAACCAAATTCTGGCGAAACACACCGGGCAATCAATTGATAAAATTGCAAAAGATACTGACCGCAACTTCTTCATGTCAGCAGAAGAATCTAAAAAATATGGCATCATCGATGAAGTCATAGACCGGAAGGGACTCACAAAGAAAAAAACGACGACTAAAAAGTCGGTGTCCAAATAGGAGACCTTTAGGTTGGCGGAGAAGGAAACCACTGAAAAATTATACGTTTGCTCATTCTGTGGCAAAAATTCAAACCAGGTAGAATGTATTGTCACCGGGCCGGACGTTTATATATGCAATGAATGCGTAAAAAGCGCCGGCGATATTATCAAGGAAGATTTTATCAGGCGCGGTAAGTCCCTCCAAAATCAGGAGTTCCTTCCCTGCGATATCAAATCAGCGTTGGACGATTATGTAATTGGCCAGGATTTAGCTAAACGAAATCTCGCTGTTGCAGTTTATAATCATTATAAACGAATTAAATCCTGCGACACTTTTGACGATGTCGAGCTTGAAAAGAGCAACATTCTTCTCGTAGGGTCTACCGGGACCGGCAAAACACTTTTGGCACAAACGCTTGCTAAGTTTTTGCAGGTTCCTTTTACCATCGCCGATGCGACAACTTTGACGGAGGCGGGGTACGTTGGCGAAGATGTTGAAAATATTTTAGTGCGGTTGCTTCAAGCTTCAGATTATGATGTTGAAAAAGCTGAGCATGGCATCGTTTATATCGACGAAATCGACAAGATTACCCGCAAAGATGGCAACCCGTCCATTACCCGGGATGTTTCGGGAGAAGGAGTTCAACAGGCTCTTTTAAAGCTGTTGGAGGGAACAAGCGCAGCCGTGCCACCTAAGGGTGGCCGAAAGCATCCGGAACAGAACTTAATTAATATCGAAACTAAGAATATATTGTTTATCTGCGGCGGCGCTTTTGTTGGTTTAGAAGAGATTATCAGCCGGCGGCTCGGTAAACGAATTATCGGATTTGGCTCTCAAATGAAGAAGAGCGAAGTTGGCTCAACCAATTTGTTTCAGCATGTGCAGCCCGAAGATCTCTTAAAGTACGGTTTGATTCCTGAACTAATCGGTCGACTCCCGGTTCTTTCGGTTTTGAACGAGCTTACGGAGGAAGCGTTGCTGGATATTTTATTAAAACCCAAAAATGCTTTAACCAAACAGTATAAACGTCTCTTTGAAATGGACGGAGTTGAATTGAATTTTGAACACGAAGCATTGAAAGCCATCGTGCGATTAGCCCAAAAAAGAGGAACGGGAGCCCGGGGTCTTAGAGCCATTTTAGAGGATGTGATGTTGGATTTGATGTTTGATATTCCATCGCGAAGTGATATTAAAAATTGTATTATCACAAAGGATTATATCTTAAAGAAAGTTAAACCGATTTATACCTACAAAGAAGTCAAAAAGAGCGCTTAATTAATTGATAGATTTTTTTTGTCTCAAAGAATCTTCCTCAGTCCAGGGGGCTACTGTGGGAAGATTTTTTAATTTATTGCTTAATTGAAAATACATAAACAATTCAACCAATTGATAAGATATGCATAAAGTTATGAGAGAAGGGTCGCTGATTGAAATCAACAACCGGCTGCCCATACTTCCGCTGAAAGATGTCGTTATTTTTCCTTATATGATTTATCCGCTTTTAGTGGGCCGCGAGTCGTCATTGAAAGCAGTCGAAGAGTCCATGCTGCTCGACAAACATATTTTTCTTGCTGCGCAAAAGAGTGTTGCAATTGAAGAACCGAAAAAGGGGGATTTATACAGGACCGGAGTCGTTGCTCGGGTTCTGCAAGTCGTTAAACTGCCAAATGGCTTGATGAAAGTTTTGGTTGAGGGAATTATTCGCGGCAAAATCAAGCGATTCCTGACCCTGGATGATCATTTACAGGGTCAAATTGATTTGATTTCTGAAAGTGAAAAGGTAACCCCAAGAATCAAGGCGAAAGGCCGCCGCGTTTCGTCTTTATTTAAGGAATATGTGCGGCTCAATCGCAATATCCCCGACGAAATAATGATGACCATTGAGAGGATCGATCAGCCGCAGCGTTTGGCTGATTTAGTTGCCGCACACCTCCAACGTGATATTGATACCAAGCAAAAAATACTGGAGACCCATTCGGTAGAGAAAGAATTCGTGGCGCTAATCGGGATCCTTGAGTCGGAGCTGGTAATACTTAAATTGGAAAAGGAGCTTGAAGAAAAAGTCCGAGGCCGAATTAATAAATCTCAAAGAAGTTTATACCTGCAGGAACAGATGCGGGCCATCCAGGATGAGCTCGGCGAAGACGGTGAATTCGATGGTGAATTTGCTTTTCTAAGCGAAAGAATCAAAAAGTCAAGAATGACGGACGAGGCCGAAGAGAGGGCCTATGATGAGTTGGAAAAACTGCGAATGACCCCGCCTTTTTCACCCGAAGCGACTGTAATCAGGAATTACATAGATTGGCTGGTGGCAGTACCGTGGAAGAAAAAAACCCAAGATAACCTCAATATCGAATTGGCAAATAAGATACTTGAAGAGGACCATTTTGGCCTGGAAAAGCCAAAAGACAGAATTCTGGAGCATCTGGCTGTGTTAAAACTTTCAAAAAAACTGAAGGGTCCGATTCTCTGTTTTGTCGGTCCGCCGGGAGTTGGGAAGACCTCGCTCGGTAAGTCGGTTGCTCGAGCCATGGGTAGAAATTTTGTTCGTGTTTCATTAGGAGGGGTGCGCGACGAGGCTGAGATTCGCGGCCATCGCCGGACCTACATTGGCTCAATGCCCGGGAAGATCATTCAGAGCTTAAAGAAAGCTAAATCAATAAATCCGGTTTTTCTTCTCGACGAAGTAGACAAGATGAGTATGGATTTTCGCGGTGATCCCTCCGCGGCGCTTCTGGAAGTTTTGGATCCGGAACAGAACCATGCTTTTAGCGATCACTACATGGAAGTTGATTATGATTTGTCGAAGGTTTTGTTTATAACAACTGCAAATCTTGAAAACCAGATTCCCGCGGCGTTGCTGGATAGAATGGAAGTGATAAATTTACCGGGCTATCTTGAACATGATAAAATCGAAATTGCAACCGGGTTTATTATTCCAAAATTGTTAAAGCAGCACGGGTTGAAATCAAACTACCTTAGGTTTCAAGAAGCAGCTATTTTGCAAATCATTCGCGAATATACCCGCGAAGCCGGGGTACGGAATTTAGAGCGTGAACTTTCTGCTATTTGCCGGAAAGTTGCAAAAGAGCTCGTTCAGAACGGTAAAACAAAAACTGTAATCATTACCAAAATGAAGATCGAAAAATATCTTGGTATTCCCAAATTCCCTCAACACCAGCGTCAAAATGGCAACGTGATTGGCGCAGCCTGGGGGTTGGCGTGGACGGGGTACGGCGGAGATATTTTACAAATCGAAGTTAATGTCATGAAAGGAAAGGGGAATTTATCCCTGACCGGAAAGTTAGGAGATGTGATGCAGGAGTCGGCGAAAGCCGCTTTTTCCTACGCCCGGACCAACGCAAAAGACCTGGGGATTACCGGCGAGTTCTGGAAAGCCAAGGACATTCATATCCATATTCCGGAAGGCGGCACTCCCAAGGATGGGCCATCCGCCGGAATTACCATTGCAACCGCTTTAATTTCTGCTTTGTCGAATAAAAAAATTAGAGGCGGTATGGCAATGACCGGCGAAATCACCTTGAAAGGAAATGTTCTGGGTATCGGGGGGTTAAACGAAAAGCTGCTCGCCGCTAAAAGATTTAATATTAAAACCGTTATGATTCCTGCTGAAAATGAACGGGAATTAAGCGAGATTAAAGATGAAGTAAAGAGGGGCATCAAAATTATATCGGTTAAGAAAATGGATGAGGTTTTGAAGGCGGCTTTTGTCTAAATCCGAACTCATTGCGAGATTCTAGTAGAGCGTTTCCGAGATAACGTTGCAATGTGTGTGCAAGTGTTCTCGTGTTTATGTGTGCAAGTGTTCATGTGCTAATAACCACCCTAAAACAGGTTAATTACTTTAACACCTGAACACGCAAACACTGTGTATTGCCAGGTTGTTTAGGAATCAGTATAGTGGGGTCATCCGGTGAATGTATAATTGACGAATGAAAATAACCTCAGTAGAATTTGTAAAAAGCGTTGAAAATATCGTTCATCTTCCCAAAGATAATTTAAAAGAAATCGCCTTTGCCGGCCGATCGAATGTTGGGAAATCCAGCCTGATCAATTGTTTGTTAAACCGAAAAAAAATCGCCAGAACAAGTTCCACGCCGGGGAAAACCCGTCAACTCAATTATTTTAAGATAAACCAAAAATTCTATTTTGTCGATTTACCCGGCTATGGATTTGCGAGGGCTGCCAAAACAGAAAAAGTTCAATGGCAACGTCTTATAGAAAGTTTCTTGACTCAAAGCAAAAATTTACAAGGGGTGGTTTCGATCATCGATTCTCGAATTGGGCCGACCAAACTGGATTTGCAGTTGCTTGAGTGGTTGAAAAATTTAAACATTCCCATTATTTTAATCGCGACCAAATCAGACAAACTTTCGAAATCGGCTTTGTTGAACCGGGTGCGGAAATATTCAAATCAATTGAGCGACCTTAAGTTGAAGCAGATTACCCCGTTTTCCGCCATTAACGGAGCGGGCAAAATAGAGCTCTGGCGGGAAATTACTACTTTAATGGAGCACTAGGTATGCGCGAAAGACTTTTTACACCGGGGCCAACTCAGATTCCTGAACGCGTTCAGGTTGCTATGTCGAATCCCCTGGTTCATCATCGTGGCTCTGAATTTAAGAAAATTTTTAAAGAAGTCATCGAAAATTTAAAATACTTTTTTCAAACTGATGGAGACGTCATCACCTTAACCGCCTCCGGAACCGGAGCGATGGAAGCCTGTGTTGTCAATATACTCTCAAAAAATGATCGCGTTCTGACTGTTTCAGGCGGCAAATTTGGCGAGCGCTGGGGACAACTTTGCCAAACCTACGGCGCAAATGTCCACATAATGGAAGTTCCCTGGGGCCAGGCCGTCGACCCGTCTGATATAAAATCCCACCTGCAGAAAAATCCTGAAACGGCAGCGGTTTTTTTAACCCACAGTGAAACTTCCACGGGCGTCGCGGCGGACATCAAATCGATTGCCGAGGTTGTCAGGAATCATTCCGACACGCTGCTTGTCGTGGATGCGATTACTTCTGCCGGAGTGCTGCCTTTTAAAATGCAGGAGTGGGGCATCGATGTCGCGATTACCGGCTCTCAGAAAGGTTTAATGTGCCCGCCGGGTCTGGCCGCCGTTGCTTTGAATGACCGGGCCTGGCAGAAGATAAAGGCCTCGGATATTCCAAAATTCTATTTTGATTTACTAAAAGAAAGGAAAGCGCAAGAAAATATGACCTCTGCCTGGACCCCTGGAATTACACTTTTTATGGGTTTGCGAGAAGCTTTAAAAATGATCCGCGAGGAGGGGCTTGAGACCCTGTGGCAGGGGTACGAGCTTTTGGCTCATGCGACCCGTGAAGCCGTCAAGGCTGTTGGCTTAGAATTATTTGCGCAATCTCCCTCAAATTCTCTAACCGCGGTGACATTGCCTGAATCAATTGATGGTGTGAAATTCAAGCGCCATTTGAGAGAGAAATACGGAATCACAGTCGCGGGAGGTCAGGCGGCGCTAAAAGGTAAAATCATTCGGATTGCCCACATGGGCTATTACGATACCCTTGATATGGTTCTCATGATTTCGGCTCTTGAGCTAGGGCTTGCCGATTTTGGCTGGGAATTTAAACATGGTGAAGGTGTATTTACTATTCAAAATATTTTCATGCAAAATCAGAAGTGAAAGGCAATAAGGGAGGTAATCATGTTGAATTTATCAGTTTTAATTGCGTTACTGAATCCTGATTTTTCGAGGAGCGAATAGCGAAGACGCCTTGAAATCGCTTATCGCTCCTCCGATGACGGGGAATCCAAAAAGTCTGAAAACTAGACCCAGATATGTCACAAACTAAAATCCTGATCTCCGACAAGGTGGCCGACATCTGCCAAACATCCTTAAAAGAAAAGGGCTTTGAAGTTGATACAAAGCCGGGATTGCGCCCGGAGGAATTGTTTAAAACGATCGGGGGCTATCACGGAATCATTGTGCGGAGTGCTACGAAAGTTACTGCCGAAATGATTCGAAGTGGTAAAAATATCAAGGTTATCGGCAGAGCCGGCGCCGGGGTTGACAACATTGATGTGAACGCGGCGACCGAACGCGGAATCGCGGTTGTAAACGCAGCCGACGGCAACACCATTTCCGTGGCCGAATTCGCCTTTAGCCTGATGTTGGCTTTATCCCGTCAGATTCCATCGGCCCATATATCGATGCTGGAGAGAAGATGGGATCGCAATTTATTTAATGGGGTCGAACTTTACGGCAAAGTTTTGGGTATCATCGGACTCGGTAAAATCGGCCTGGAAGTGGCCAAAAGAGCACAGGCGTTTGGAATGAAAACAATGGCGTTCGATCCGATAATCGAAGCAGAAGTTTTTGAATCGGCGGGCGTAGAACAATACGAATTAAATGAGATATTTCGTCTGAGCGATTATGTTACCGTGCATGTACCGCTTAACCAGCATACTAAACATTTAGTCGGCGCTCAGCATTTTGAGAATTGCAAAGAGGGTTTGCGTCTTGTTAATACAGCAAGAGGCGGCGTTGTTGATGAGGCTGCGCTTTATCAAGCTTTGAAAGCAGGCAGACTCGGCGGTGCGGCCATTGATGTTTTTGAAAAAGAACCCCCGGGCGAGAATCCGTTGATTGGCCTAAAAAATGTTATCACCACACCGCATTTAGGAGCCAGTACGGTTGAAGCGCAGGAAAGAGTAGCTGAAGAAATTGCAAGGCAGGTGGCGAATTTTTTAAACACTGGAACAGCCGAGAGTATCGTGAATCCCGACTTTTCGAGCAGCGAAGAGCGCCATTAAAATCGCTTCTCGTTCTTCGCTCCTCGCTCTTCCGGTGACAAGGAATCCAAAATTCTAATTTTCAAAAAATTATCTTACTTGAATAATTCATGAACCACAGAGATACAAAGGCACAGAGGTTTGATTATATTGGAGATATTGAACATATGTCAGCGTAATCAATTTTCGATTTCAAAAACTTTGCTTGAAAACACTCTGGTTATAAATCTTTTATTCTCTGTGTCCCTTCGGCACACTCAGGACAGGCTTAGTGCCTCTGTGGTAAAATTTTATGAATAATACAGGCTTAAATAAAAAAATGTCCAGAATCCTAATCGTAGAAGACGATCGAAACACACTCTCCGGCCTGGTGGAAATTCTTACCCAGGAAGGGTATGAAGTGGAAGGTGTCGATAGCCCTAAAAAGGCTTTGAGGACTCTCAAAAAAGCGACATTTGAAATACTGCTCACCGATTTAAAAATGCCCGATATGAGCGGCATGGAGCTTTATGAAGGTTCGCTGACAATCGCGCCCGAAATGAAAACCATCGTCATGACGGCTTATAGCTCAGTAAAAGATGCTGTTGAAGCAATGAAAAGCGGCGTTTATGAATATTTAACCAAGCCGCTGGACTTAGATGAATTATTTGTCATAATTGAAAAAGCGCTCGGTGAGCAGAATTTGCTGCGCGAAAATGTTGAGTTGAAGAGCCAGGTGAAGTCGACGTACGGTTTCCAGAACATTATCGGCAAGAGTCCGGCCATGCAGAAAATTTTCAAGATTATTGTCAAGGTTGCCAAAAGCCAGGCTACAATCCTTGTTCGTGGAGAAAGCGGAACCGGGAAGGAGTTAGTGGCCAGAGCCATTCATTATAACAGCCCGAGGGCCAATAAGCCGTTGATTGAGATAAGTTGTGCTTCCTTTCCTGAAACTCTGCTTGAAAGCGAGCTTTTTGGCTATGAAAGAGGTGCATTTACCGGTGCGGACAATCGAAAGTTGGGACGGTTTGAGCTGGCCCATGAGGGAACGATTTTTCTTGATGAAATCGGTGATATTTCGGAAAACGTCCAGGTCAAATTACTGCGCGTTCTACAGGAAAAACAAATTACCCGTCTTGGCGGCACGGAAACGATTAATATTGATGCACGCGTCATTACCGCAACCAACCGCAATCTTGAACTCGCATTAGAGAATGGCACGTTTCGTGAAGACCTCTATTACCGCCTGAATGTTATTCCAATTCATTTACCCCCTTTGCGTGAGCGAAAAGACGACATCCCGATTTTGGTGGAACAGTTTGTTAAGAAGTTTAGTATTGAAAATAAATTGCTTCCTCCCAAGCTATCCGACAAAGCTTTAAAAATGAGTTTGGACTACCATTGGCCGGGAAATGTTAGGGAACTGGAAAATGCGATGGAGAACGCCGTGGTCCTCGGCGAAGGGGCGGCCATCTTGCCGGAACATTTACCATTTGGCCTGATTGGGCACAAGAAGTCGATGTCGCAGCATGGCTTTCTCAATAGTGTGGGCAAGGATTATAAAGATAAAATGGCAGCGGCGGAAAAAGCTATTCTGC
>SMXC01000340.1 GCA_004356825.1 Caldithrix sp. | reverse complement strand
CTGCTAAAAAAGGAGCCTTTAAGGTATAGACAATATCACGAACTTCCGCTTCTTGCTTAGGATTTCCGCCATCCTGGGCTTCAACCCAATAGAGGGTTGCATGCGTATCCGAACGCCAGTCAAACGAACGAGGCCCGGTCGGGACAGCGTTACGGCCAATCGGCACTTCCTCAGCCAACGGTAGATCGGCTATTTGTTTTACTACGTTGCCTTTCATATCCCAGATTTCAACCTGATATGGGAAACGACGTACCGGAACCAGATAAGAGAGCGGGCGATGAAGGGTCTCAACCAAAATATATTTACCGTCGGGAGAAGGCTCGGCACGCTTGATTAGACCTGAAGAGCCCAAAGGGGTGGTTTTGCCGTCGAGATTTACCTGAACTGCCTGAGCATTTAAATAATATTCGAACAATGCCTCATCGTGGGCATCCTTGAGGAGATCCTGGTAAGTACGCGCAGCTGCTTTTCTACCGGTAGTTTCCTGCATGATCGGGCCAAGGGGAACGGTTGGTGCGACTGGCGGCTCACCACGATCGTCCGGAACGATTCTGCATATTAAAGTCTTGTTATCTGAAACCCAGTGAAATGGTGTGCGGTAAGCGCTATTTACTCCCGTTGAAATCAGCTTCCACGCTTTTCTTGAAGCGGCATTTGCAACCCACAAACCTTGACCATTTTCTTGAACGACCAGAAAAGCGATATGCTTGCCGTCGGGCGACCATTCGACATGACGGATGCGAGCATTTTCGGGAAGGCCGGTAATCGGTACTTCCTCACCGCCGGAAATCTTTTTTAGCTTCAAAGCTGAAAAATATCTACTACGGCTTGGTCCGTTGGTTTTCGGATTGATTCGCAGACCTGCGATGCGAAGTTCAGGCTGTGCCAATTCGGAAATGGATGGCAAACTCGGCCTTTCTAAAATCAACATCCAGATGTTTGTCGGGTCAATATCTACAGACGGCGCAGAAGGCGCATCCACTAAATCGGCTAGCACTTTTGGCGGCATTTGATAGGTTTGCTCAGGCGTGTCTTGAGCAAACAGTGGCGCCTTATTTAGACAAAACAGTCCCAAAATCATGATGAAAACAACTTTGAACTCACCCATTCTAATGGGGTGCACTAAAAAATTCAACATGGCGGACTCCTGTTATTTTAGTGTTTAGTGGAGGAGCTGAAATATGTCAAATAATTTTATGTTTGTCAAGGGCTTCATAGGAGAGGAGTTGTAAAGCGATTAGCGGGAAGCGCAATTATCGTGTGTTTTTCAGATCGGATTTTCTACTATTGTAAGTCATAAGTTACCGGAACCCAGTTTTTAGTCTTGCAGGATGACTTGGGGCAAATGAAGGTAGGTTCGTTTAAGTATGGAATGAGGTTTCGTTGAAATTGGGTTTTGCACCTTCCACAAATTAAGAAGACCCTTTCGGGGGAGACTTCGAAATAAGAAGGTACGACGGCATTTTTTCGGGCCGCTTTGCGCCGCCATTCCCGGCGTTTTTGTGAGCTTCGGCCGAACATATTTGAATAATCGACATCTATTTATGCGAACTCCAATTTCCGCGGCACAATAAAAAAAAGGCACAGTCCGAAAAACTGTGCCTCTGTATTTCCTTTCAGGATCATTTAGACAGGCAACCGTCCCCTGTAGGAATAGCTATCAGCCACCAAGGGGAAAGGTGATGCCGGCCATAATCTGGATGCCCTTGGTCTTGATTTTGTCGGCATTCGGGTCCGAGTCATCATTAATGTCCGTTAGACCAAGGGAGTAACGCCCTTCGACAAAAACGGTGTTGTTGCCCATTGGCAAACTCACGCCACCGCCGAAAGTAAGGCCGAAGTCGATACTTTTGACGTCATCTTTAATATCAGTTTCATCCTGTTTGGCGCTAAGCAGGTAGCCGATGGTTGGACCGGCCATAACATAGGGCTTAATTTCACCTGAACCAAAGGCAAACTTGAGCATCGCTGGCACCTCGATATAGGATGCCTTGAGTTCGGTTTCACCCGTGATTCCTTGGCCCGTGGCTTTTGCGCCTTTTTGTAAAAACATCGGCTCGAGCTGCAAAGCTAAAGTTTCGCCCAAGCCAAAACTCAGGACACCGCCAATTCCGAAACCTGTTCGGTTGGATAGGTCCACGCCGTCTGGGTCTGGATCAAAACTGACATTGGCTAAATTCAAGCCGCCGATCACACCAAAATTCACTTGTGCTTTGGCAGGAAGAACGAGAATAAATGTGAGAAACGCCCCCATTAAAATATTCATTTTTTTCATGATAACCTCCTGTGAAAAATCGTGAGTCACCGGCGTTACATCTTTATGAATACGAGATAGCCGCGTTTCTGTATTCGATGTTACCAATAATTTAAACACCTCCTTTCGAAATTTATTAGAATTTCCCGATTTTGAGTAAGACTATTCCAACATCGTTTGCACCGGCTCTTCCGGTCTAGCTTCAAGTTTGTTGCGCTCAATTAAACGCACACAAGTATTCCAGCGTAAGATTGGGTCATCGTTTCCGGAGGGTCTGTTCTTTTCGGCTTTTTCGAAATGCTCCATGGCGTCACGCAGCCATTCATAGGCGAGATAATTTCCGCCCGGAATACTTTGATTGAGGGTCGATTTCCCCTGGCGTTCGCAGATAATTCCGGCGTAATATTCTCGATCATATTCTTCTTTCAAGCGCGGCAGTAATTGACGTGCGTCATTTGGATCAACAGATCTGCCTTTGCCGAATTGATCCGTAACTGCCAGCAAGAGAATGACAATTGCCTTTTGATTATCAGCATCCACCTCAAGAATATCCAGACAGATACTTTCCGCCAAACGGGGCTCATTCAGCAGTCGGTATCGTTCTGCTTTTTCGATGGCTGCCGGGATGCCTTTTTCTGATAAAGGTTTGAGTTCAAACATGAGTCTCTCCTGGTTGGGTTATCATCAAAATATTTCTTTTTGAAAAAAGTTATAATTGCGCAAGTCTTTGGAGGTATTAAGGATATATGGTTTAAGTGTTTGGAAATCTGTCTCTCCCTTATTTCCAGCGTGCTCCCCTTAAAATCTCCATAGAATATATCCAGCCACAAATGTTACAGCAATCGCAGTCCCATAACAAAGAATCGCAATCAGTTCATTCAAGTGTTTGACTTGTAAGCCATCGTAAAGTGTGAAGCGGAATCGATGCGCCCAGTGCAGAAGAGAGAGAGAAATAAGAGCAAAGAGAAACAGACGGGTCAGCGGATGTTTTACCAGAGTAAAAAAGTCTTCGTAGGCAGGCGGCTCGAGCCAGCCAAGGGGAATCGCGAGACCATTCAAAAAAAGCAGCACGGGTATAGAGATTGCAGAGATTGCCCCCCCGGCGCCAAACAACCCCCACCAAAAAGGATCAATGTTCTTTTTCATAAATGACTCCTTAGCAGTCAGTCATCAGCTGTCAGCTAAAAACAGGCGGCTGAGAGCTGATAGCTTAAATTGTCAATATCATCCACACAATCGCCGCGGAAAAAACCACCCAGGCGGCATAGTTTGACCCAGCGATCAGCGCATCCGGGATACGTTTTTTCCCAAGGCGAAAGACCAAAGCTTTCGGCGAGAGATTGAACCAGGTGATACTGTGGAAAAGCACAAACAAAAGAGCAACACCATGCAAGACGATTGAAACCGGAGTTTTAAGCCAGTTTAGGAAATTCGCATAAGCCTCCGGCCCTTGCGCCAAAGCTCGAATTTGCAACAGCAAAACAACTGCATAAAACGCCACGGCTAAACTCGTGAGTTCCCGCAGAATAAATTTGGTGTAGGCCCATTTCTGCATCCACCAGAAAATGGGGATGCGCTTTCTATACCACTTGGGGTGGTATTTAGTGTAATTTGGGTTTAAACTCATGGTTATCGTTCCTCTAATCAAGTACGAGGATTGAAGCTAGAAGATGGAGGATAGAAAAATCATCTATCTTCGATCCTCTATTCTCTATCTTCTATTTATTTCCCCACGGCATCAACAAAGACTTCCACCAGTTCGCGGTCGCAGCCACTTTGAAGCGCTGAATCGCACCGGCCGGATCGACGTCTTTCGGGCACACTGCGGAGCATTCTCCCACCAAGGTGCATTCGAAGATGCCATCGTCCTCTGAAAGTATCTCCAGTCTTTGCTGGTTACCTTGATCCCGGTTGTCTAAATTGTAGCGTTGCGCAATGGCTATAGCCGCCGGGCCAATGAAAGTCGGTTCCAGGCCGTAGACCGGGCAGGCTGAGTAACATAACATACAATTGATGCACATGCTGAATTGCTTGTAGTCCTCAAGCTCGACAGGAGTCTGCAAGTACTCCCCTTCAGACAACGGCTTCTCTTCCTCGCGCACGATCCAGGGCTGTACCCGTTTTAATTTCTCCATGAAATCGGTCATTTCGATGACCAGATCCCGAACCACGGGAAAATTGTCCAGAGGCTCAACCCGGATGGGCCCCGGCAAATATTTTTCCAGGAAAGTTGCGCAAGTCAGCACCGGAGTGCCGTTGACCATCATGCCGCAACTGCCGCAAACGCCCATGCGGCAAGACCAGCGGTACGACAAGGTGCCGTCGATATTGTCTTTGATGTAATTTATCGCATCGAGGATGACCCAGTCTTTGCGAAAGGGGACTTCGTAGCTCTGGTAAACCGGTTCTGCTTCTTCTTCCGGGCGATAGCGTAAAACTTCTAACGATATTTTCTCCGGCATAAAACCTCTTCTTTCAGAATTTGATGAATAAAAAGATTATGAATACAATTAAGTGACAACCTATCAACTCGAAGTAAATTTCTTGAACCTGCGAAACTAAGAAACGTCAACCCCTACTTGCCGTAAACCCGTTCCCCTGGCGGCCAGCGGGTAATGGTCACCGGTAGATATTCAATTCGTGGCGTTCCCTTTTCAGTTTTAAAGGCCAAGCTGTGCGCAAGAAATTTTTCGTCGTCCCGTTTCGGATGGTCCGTGCGCTGGTGGGAGCCGCGCGATTCTGTTCTGTTGAGGGCGGATTGCACAATGGTTTCAGCCACATCGATCATATAGGAAAGCTCGATGGCAGCGACCAGTTCGGTGTTAAAGGTCAAGCTGTGATCCGCGATGGCAAGATTTGAGAATCGCTCCTGCAGATTTCGGATGATCTCTTGCGATTTCTTCAGAGAGGCTTGATCGCGGTAAATACCGACACCCTCTTCCATGGTCTCGTGCATCTCTTTTCTAAGGCCAGCGATTGTTTCTTTTCCTCCGTCATTCCCGAAAAATTGCTTTTCGATCCGTTTTGTCTCATCGGCTGCCAGCGCATCCAGGGTTGAGCCGGGATCCTGTTGATCAGATGCGAAGTGGGCCGCCGCCTTCCCGGCCCGGGCGCCAAAGACCAGTAATTCGGTGAGAGAATTAGAACCGAGCCGATTGGCGCCGTTGATGCTGACACAAGCGCATTCGCCTGCTGCATACAAGCCTTTGATCGGCGTTGCACCATGAATGTCGGTATGAATCCCACCCATCATGTAATGCACCACCGGCCGCACCGGAATCATCTCTTTCACCGGATCGATATTTTCGTATTTCATACAGAGCTCGCGCACAAACGGCAATTGCGTATTGATGACTTTTTCACCCAAATGGCGCAGATCGAGATGAACATAATGACCGTATTCGCCTTCCAGCGTCCGGCCTTTTTCCTGCTCTTTGACGAAAGCCTGCGACAGCCGATCGCGCGGCCCGAGCTCCATCGAGCGCAGAACCGGCTTGGGTTCGGGCTTACCGAGATCATAATCCTGCAAATAGCGATAGCCGTCTTTGTTGAGCAGCCACCCTCCTTCGGAGCGGGATGCTTCGGTAATCAGAATTCCGGTAAACGGCAGGCCGGTGGGGTGGTACTGGACGAACTCCATATCCTTCAGCGGCACCCCGGCGCGATAGGCGAGCGCCATGCCGTCGCCATTCTTGATGTTCGCATTGGTAGTAAACGGAAAAACTTTACCGCAGCCGCCGGTGCTGACGATGACGGCTTTGGCAGTGATGGCTTGAATTCTGCCGGTGGCCAGCTCGATGGCGACCACGCCCTGACAGCGGCCGTCATCCAGCAGAAGTTTGGTGACAAACCATTCGTCATATCTTATGATGGGGTCATATTTAAGGCTGGTTTGGAATAAAGTGTGGAGCATATGAAAGCCGGTTTTGTCGGCTGCAAACCAGGTGCGCTCGATCTTCATGCCGCCAAAAGAGCGCACCGCAATCGAGCCATCTTCCTCCCGGCTCCAGGGACACCCCCAGTGTTCGAGCTGAAACATTTCCTGGGGCGCTTCATTGACAAATATCTCGACGGCATCTTGATCGCACATCCAATCCGCGCCGGAGATGGTGTCGTAGGCATGGTGGTCGAGGCTGTCGTTGGACTTGATAACTGCCGCAGACCCACCTTCTGCAGATACCGTGTGGCTGCGCATCGGATAAACTTTCGAGACCACCGCGATGCTCAGTTTCGGATTGGTTTCAGCAACGGCAATTGCAGCACGCAAACCGGCTCCACCGCCACCCACGATCAAAACATCGTAGTGATTGGTTTCAAATTGGGCCATTACTATATTCCTCCGTTCAGACCAGATTCAGATGAAAGCCGCTAAATTACGACACCAAAGTATTGAAGTAGAAAGGAATCATAGAAATTTTTAAATCAGGATAAGAAACTCAAGGGACAATTTAAGATAATAGGCAAATATGTGCAAGGAAAAAAATCTATAATAACAATTGGTTAATACCCCTGTCAGGGTTCGGTGTGCAAAGTTAGGTGTCTTCCGTGGTTGCACCCTGAGCTTTTTCCCAATCCAGGAACTGCTTAATCTCCCGCCTAATTGATTTAATCACAAAGCCGATCACCGTCGCATCATCCAAATAACCGGCGCCAGGGATAAAGTCCGGCACAATATCGAATGGGTTGACGAAATAAATAATTCCGGCGATGGCAAAAACTATCGTCTGCCAGGGGGTTTGTGTATATTCGCTTTTTAACCAAGCCTTGATCAGACGGATAAGCGCCTGCAGGTCGGTCCAAATGTTCTCTAAAACATTTTTATTTCGTTCTGCTTTTTTAAGTGCTTCATTTAAAAGATAATCGGTTTTTTGCTTGTCTTTTGCAAATTCTTCGGCTTTGTTTTGTGCGTTTTCAAAGCCTTCAGGTTTTTGACTGGTTTCGCTTGTCATATTTTGAGAGATATAGGTTTGGAATATTATCTTTAGTTAGCCTGCATTATTCATAAACCTACGTTTTAGGTACAAAACAACAATAGCAACCTGTCAAAAGTAGAGATGACATAGTTTGTAGTTCACGCTTTAGCGTGCTTATGGCAGCCTAAAGGCTGTACTACGAACATACCTCATCAGAATTCATGAATAATGCAGGATAATAAAAGATGACAAGTTGCAATAATCATGTAAACAGAATCATTCGCTAACCTAAAAAATACTTTTTCCAAAGAATTGCGCCGAATGCACCGAAACTCACCGAATTAAACCGGCTTATATTTTTTTAAGTCATTTTGAAAGAATCAAACGTTTAAATTGCAAACTGCGGCGTGAGAAGTTAACAACATAACCGACCCT
>SMXC01000339.1 GCA_004356825.1 Caldithrix sp. | reverse complement strand
GTTGCAATCATCCCCATCCACAAGGTTAATGCTCACCAGCGAGTTCACCGCTTCCTGGCCAGGATTCGTATGATCCTCTCTCACACAAATCAGACGATTTCGATGCTCATCGACGATTGCATCTGCATAACGAAATTCTTTTTTAGGAGTCAAAGGCTCTGGTGCAGTTTGGGTGGTTTGTTTATAAACCCGCTGGTCATTGTCGTTGGAAAAGTAAAGAGTACCTTTGTTTACCGTAAAAGCTCCGCCGCCATATTCGTGGACCCGGGTGCGGGCGTTAAAGCCCGCTGAGGTCATGTCGGTTAGCTTACCGTCGGGAGTGCGTTTAACAATTACGTTCCGGCCACCTTCTGCGGGACGCATTTCAATCCAGTAGATATCTTCTCCATCAACGACGATCTGCCCGAGGCGAACCGTTTGACCAACAATTAAATCTGCGGTGATAGGTGACTTCCAGGAGCCGTAGGGAGTAGATTGTAAACCGGACATGACAATAGTAAATTTATCTAAGAAGAGTCATTTTTTGAGTTGCTATATTAAACGGTGTTTCTAAACGGTAGTAATAAATGCCGCTGGCGACTTCGCGACCGTTTTGGTCTTTTCCATCCCAAATAATTGTGTGGCTGCCGGATTTTCTGTGTTCATTTAACAAAGCAGTAATTTTCTTGCCCTGGATATTGAATACTTTAATCGAAGTCTGGCTGTCGCGGGCAAGAAAAAACGCAATAGTCGTAGATGGATTAAACGGATTCGGGTAGTTTTGGTGCAGGACAAAAGTTTCCGGTAAAGCAGAATCTCCTGCTTTAACACTGGGAGCAAAAATGTTGCTGTAGACGCCGTTACCATGTGTTGCTGTTACCACTAATCCATCCACGGCCCTGGCCTTAACCATGTCCACGATGACATTACCGATTGTGGAGGCTCCTTCTTGTGTCCAGACAGTGGCGGAACCGTTTAAGTTCGTGGTGGAATAAAGCCCGGTACTCGTGGCGGCGAAAAATAGACTTGAGCCCGCTCCACTCAACATGTCCACCCAGAGCACGGCAGGTCCATTGCCGGAGCCGTCAGGGTTCTCTTCCAGGTTGCCGCTCGCCGGCGTCCAACTGTCGCCGCCATTATCCGTTTGGAAAATGCTAATAATTGCGTAGTTGGAAAAGACAAGCAAAGCCTCGTCGGCGTTATCTGGATTGACTGCTATGCAGTTTATATAGGAATCTACCGGCAGATTTTTACCAGTCCAGATGTCTGTGCGGATAGGATTGCCTGTGTGTGCGTCATCCAACCGGAAGACTTGACCGGAACCGGTTCCGTAGTAGAGACGGTTTGGAGGAGAGTCCGAGACTCCAAGCGCTGTAACGCTCTCACCGCCCACGGCTGAGTTGGTGAGCTCGAACCAGTTTATGCTGGTGGGATCCTGGTCAAAATTCAAAGGAATCCCGGATAGGTCGCTGTTACGCCAAACGCGGTCGTCGACGGCAAGGTACATTATATTTGAATCGTTTGGATCAAGTATAAATGGAGTGATAAACAAATAACCGGATCCGCCGTCCGGATCAACTCTGACAAAGGGTCCGATATTTCCACTAGACTGGATGGTACCCATAAATACCTTGCCTTCCTGGACCGAAAGAAGAGCCGTGTTGCCGCCATTTTGAATCGCACAAAACGAGCCGTCTCCGCTGAAAACATTATTCCAGGGGGTGCTGGAGGAGGTACTGTTGGTAAAATATGTGCCATTGTCCTGCATGCCGCCGTAAATCTTGTTGCTGCCGCTGGAAGTTTGATCTATGGCGAGGGTGTAAAACTGACTGGTAATGTAACCATTGTTCAAAGGAATCCAGGCAATTGAATCCGCCATGTTGTTGTTGGTCTTGCTTAACCCGCCGTCGTGCGCTGAGTACATGCCATTTGGATTACTTGGCGAAAATATAAGGCTGTGCTGGTCCGGGTGGTGGTTGGCATATTGTGAAATATCATTTGCCGGAGAATATCCGCCTACCCATTTTGTGTTATTGCCGGTCGCGAATCCGTCTGTAGATCTATATAAATTGGTTCCTCCTATGAAAACGGTATTTTCATCACTCGGGTGCACATTGACAAGTAAATCATACGATCCTTGAGTGTCAAAATCGCCAACAGGGTCTCCTTCGGCCGGAAGATTCGCTGAACGATCTTCCCAGGTGCCGCCGGCACCAGAGCCGTCTCCGGAAAGGTAAGTATATTTCCAGAAACTGTGGTCATTTAACCCGCTGCCGGGGGTTTCACCCACAAAATAGACGATATTTTCATTTGAGGGAGCGATGCCAATGACAATCCTGCGGTAAGTTGAAGGCCAGCCCGCTGCAGTAATTTCATTCCAGGTTGTGCCATCGGTTGATCGGTAAAGGCCTTTAGGACCTGCGTTGCCGGACAAGGTTGCTTCACTCATGGTGGCATAGAGTATACCGTTAGAAGTAATGACGATATCCGTAAATTGAGGTGCTTCGTTTGAAAAATCTCCCAGACCTCTTACCCAGGAATTACCGCCATCATTCGAGCGGTAGATTCCACCAAAGGTGGCTGCATAAACGATATCGCTGGCAGAGTTAGAGGCATCGGTTATGACCCTGAAAGTATAATCAAAGGGCGAATCCAAAATTCCCGGGGTATCGCTAACGGTGTTTGGCAGGGCTGACCAGGTATTGCCGCCATCAGTTGATTTGTAAATCCCATCTCCTTGAAAGAAAGTGCCAGAATGAAAAGCGGCGCTGCCGCTAAACTCACCGGTACTCGCATACCAGGTTGAAGTTTTCCCGCTACGCGTGTCTTGAGCTATGGCGGTTATCGTGTGCAATTGCGACGGGTTGGTTGTTTTCGTCCATGACCCGCCGCCATCGGTTGAGCGCCATAACCCGCCGGACACGCCTCCAGCGATCAAAATGTTTTCATTGGTGACATCATGGGCTAATGCTCGCGTGCGGCCGCCTACATTGACAGGTCCGCGAGATGTCCAGGCCGGATTTTTAAACAGCACCCGATTCCGGTCATTTTTTATGGAATCAAAGGCTTCCCTAGTGGGCAATGATTTAGCAAACTCTAATTCTTTTGTTCTGATATTTCTTGGGATTTTACCTGTCTGGGGGTTTCTTAGCCTTCGGAACTCGAATCTGGCGCGGGCTTCGGGATCCTCTTTACTACCAATTGAGGATTTCTCTATCGACAACAAAGTTTTTTGTTCTACTTTTTTCTGAGATGAATTTATAGAAAAATAAATAACCAAACCAAAAGTAAGACCGATTAAAACCAAAGGCGTGGTGCTTCTTCTCATTGAATTGTCCTCTTCATCGGGAATAGAGAGTATGATTTTATTCTGATTTTGTTTTTATGATTTCATACCCAGAAATTGAATACTTGAACGATTTAGTGCCTAACAGTTGCTGCGCCGCAACGGTCGCGTTAAATTTACTGCCCACTTTGAGGCCGGGATACCTTTTTGTCATATTTTTGAAAAGGCCCCTGGTAGGCGATAGTGTGAACTTGAAGGTAATTGGAATTTCCTTGCTTTTTGATAAGGGCCTTATAAACCCCTGACCATAACCCAGCACTGAGTCAACTCTAACGACAGCCTGGCAGGGCGCCTGGTTGCAAGGTTCGTCAGCATTTCCGGTTTGTTGAATTTCAGCAATTGATATAATAGTGCCTATGATTCGGCATTGACCTGGTGGAATGCCGTGAGCGCCTATTTTTAGAGAGGACGCTTTCTGCGGTTGGTCGGCAGAGGCCTGTTCTTTTTTTTGCTGAGTGGATTTACAGGAAAAAAGAGCAAGAAGTGAAATCAAGACCACCAAAGTTTGTGAAAATGTTTTCATAGCCTTTCTTCCGGTTGATATTTTTATGGGTTTGGGAGTCACGGAGAATATAGTGAGCACGATTTAAAAAGTCAATATTTGCGAGAATGTGTTAAGAAGATATAACACTTTTTGGATTAAAACTCCATCCTTGATCCTTTACTATTTTTTGAGTATTTTAATGTCGTTATTTTATAGATGGAGTAAATCATGCCGACGAAAACTCTTGCCTCAGCCTGCACTTTGGATTGCCCGGACACTTGCAGTTTGGATGTCGAAGTCACAGAAAACAAAATCACCCGCATCGGTGCTTCGGATGTAAATCCAATCACGCAGGGATTTATTTGTACCAAAGTGTCACGGTTTGCGGAGAGAGTTTACTCACCGGACCGTTTGCTTTATCCGATGAAACGGGTAGGGGAGAAGGGCGCAGGTAAATTTACGCGAATCAGTTGGGATGAGGCAGTAGGAACGATTTGCGAACGGTTCAAAGAAATTAAAGATGAGTGGGGAGGTGAAGCGATTCTGCCGTATTCTTATGGCGGCTCGAATGCTTTGCTGGGACAGGATACCAGCGACCGCGCTTTTTTTGCAAAGCTCGGTGCGTCGAGGCTGGCGCGAACGGTCTGCGCGGCTCCCACCAGCGAGGCGGCCCAGGGCATGTACGGCAAAATGCCCGGCACGGCGTTTGAGGATTATGTGCACGCCAAATTTATTCTCATTTGGGGAGCCAATCCCAAGGCCTCGAATATTCACCTGGTTCCATATCTAAAAAAAGCCAGGGCTGCCGGGGCGAAAATTGCCGTGGTCGATCCGAAGTTGAATTTTTCCGAAAAAGAAATCGACTTGCATTTACCGGTCTATCCCGGTACGGATGTAGTGGTTGCACTGGCTTTGATTCACCATTGGCAAAAGAAGGGTTGGCTGAATTGGGACTTTCTTGGCGAGCACACAAAAAATGTGGATGTTTTACTTAAAAAAGCCAGGCAATACCCCCCTGAAAAGGCCGCCGAAATTGCCGGAGTGGAAGCCGAAGACATTAAAAAGCTTGCCGAGATGTATGCATTGCACGACCCGGCGGTTTTGCGCTGCGGTTGGGGCCTCGAGCGCAATCGAAACGGCGGTCAGTCGGTCGCGGCCGTTCTCGCCCTGCCGGCCGTTTTGGGCAAATTCGGTTTGCAGGGTTCCGGCTACACGCTCAGCAACAGCAATGCTCATAAAGTTGATTCAAGAGGACTGACAGATCCGATTTCCTGGAACACCCGCATCATCAATATGAATAAACTGGGAAAAGTTCTTCTTGAAGAAAACGATCCACCCATCAAAGGACTCTTTAATTATAATTGTAATCCGGTGGCGACCGTGCCGAACCAGAAAGCAATTATTGCGGGCTTGCAGCGCGAGGATTTGTTTACCGTGGTCTCGGAGCAAGTCATGACCGATACGGCTAGATTTGCCGATATCCTTTTACCGGCGGTGACATTTCTCGAGCAAAAGGAGATAAAAAAGGCTTACGGGTCCTACACGCTGCATTATCTGGATCCGGTCATTGAACCTTTAGGCGAAGCCAAGCCAAATGAAGAAGTTTTTGCCCTGCTCGGCCGCTCAATGGGATGGCAGGACCAGGCATTTTTCGATGATACCGAAGCTTATTTGCAGCGAGTCACTCGCTCGACGCACGGCATGGGCAAACCCGTGCAGCTCGACCAACTCAAGAAAGAAAAAATAGCCTTCTTTGATTTTCCCGGCCGCGCCCCGGTTCAATTTCAAAATATCTTTCCCTGGACGCCAGATGGCAAGATAAATTTTGCGCCTGGAAACCTGGGTAAAAACCCGTATGAATATTTAGACTTAAAGCGGAATGGTTACCCGCTGACCCTCATTTCACCCGCAACTGATAAATTGATCAGCAGCACCTTAGGGGAATTCAATTTTCCGAAGTTATTTTTGGTCATGAATCCCGGGGATGCCCGGGCCCGCTCCTTAGAAAAAGGAGCGACCGCGAGAATATTTAACGACCTGGGTGAAGTCTTTGCGCCGGTTCAGCTTAGCCGGAAAATTCGGCCCGGGGTGGTTTTGATTCCCAAAGGCGCCTGGCGCAAAAGCTCAAAGAATGGCCTGACCTCAACCGCCCTGGTGCCGGACGATGTTAGTTCTGTGGGCGGCGGCGCTTGCTTTAATGACGCCAGGGTGGAGGTGGCAGTGGCTTGAGTATGTTTGACTTTTTAATTTCTATTTTCTAATGAAGGACGCTCGCAAAGACAGTAAAATTATGTTCTCGGTCAATCACTACTTACCGCTGCAAGCCCTGACAGGGTTAATTGACGATCACAGCCATAGTTTTGCCGTTCAGAACCCTGTC
>SMXC01000338.1 GCA_004356825.1 Caldithrix sp. | reverse complement strand
TTAGGGAGATGACTTTTAGTATTCATTCCAACTGGTAATTCGCAACTCGGAAAACTGTTTTCTTGAGATTGCTTCGACAAATCTCTTTGCGAGTTGAAGATTGGTAATTAATGGAATACCCAAATCGACCGCTTTTCTGCGAATTATGTAGTCATTAGTCAATTCCTCTTCCTGAAAATTCTTGGGGATATTAATTACCAGATCGACCGCACCGTTGCTCAGAAATTCCAGAACGTTTGGGCTTTTCTTCTCCAGTGGCCAATTCAGAACTTTAGTCTCAATATCGTATTGTTTCATAAACCGGGATGTGCCTCGTGTTGCGAAAATTTGCACCCCCGCTTCTTTTAGAAGTTTAGCGCTCGAAATAAATTCAGCTTTGTTTTCCAGGGGGCCGGTTGAGATCAAGATATTCTTCAAAGGAAATTTAAAGCCAACCGAAATGAGCGCCTTCAGAAACGCCTCCTCGAAATCATCGCCTAGACATCCGACTTCACCGGTCGAGGCCATTTCGACGCCCAAAGTCGGATCGGCGCCAAGCAGGCGTGTAAAAGAAAATTGCGGCGCTTTGACGCCAACGTAATTGAGGTCCATAAAAGAATTAGGGGGCACCTCAGCGGTTTTTCCCATCAATGCCTTTGTGGCAATTTCGATAAAATTAATTTTGCACACTTTGGAGACAAAAGGAAAACTTCTGGAGGCGCGTAAATTACACTCGATAACTTTAACATAATTGGCTTTGGCAATGAATTGAATATTGAACGGTCCGGTGATTTGCAAAGCCTGCGCTATTTCACTTGAAATATTTCGTATTTTGCGAATCGTTTCAAGATAAGTTCTCTGTGGCGGCAAAACCAGCGTGGCGTCTCCGGAATGGACGCCGGCGTTTTCAACGTGCTCCGAAATCGCACTTACGATGACTTCGCCATTCATGGCAACAGCATCGAACTCTATCTCCTTGGCATTTTCCAGAAACTTGCTGATCACCACCGGGCTGTCGATCGATATTTCCACTGCTTTCTCTAAAAACGTTGTCAATTCCTCATCTGTAGAAGCGACGCCCATTGCGGCACCACTTAACACATAAGAAGGACGCACAAGAATCGGGTATTGGACTTCGTTGGCAAATTTCTTTGCTTCCTTGAGCGTAAGCAGTTCTTTCCACTCCGGTTGATCAATCTCGAGAACATCGAGGAGAGATGAGAATTTATGTCGATCTTCCGCTCGATCAATATTCTCAGCCGATGTTCCTAAAATCTTCAAGCCGTGCCGCTGAAACTTGACCGCCAAATTGTTGGGAACCTGACCGCCCATTGCAATCACGATTCCCAGCGGCTGTTCTTTTTCATAAATATCAAGAATGATTTCAAAGCTCAGTTCATCGAAATAGAGGCGATCACATTCATCAAAATCGGTGCTAACGGTCTCGGGGTTGCAATTAATCACAATTGTGTGGTACTTCATTTTTCTAAGTGTCGAAACCGCATTCACACAGCACCAGTCAAACTCCACAGAACTGCCTATCCTGTAAACGCCGGAACCCAGGACGATAACTGTATTTTGATTCCTGAATTCAACATCATTCGAAGTGCCATTGTAAGTAAGATATAAGTAATTTGTTTTCGCAGGATATTCAGCGGCCAGCGTATCGATTTGTTTTACGCAAGGCTCAAGCCCGTAATTTTTACGCATTCCGCGAACTTCATCTTCTTCACAATTTAAGATCGAAGCAATTTGTTGATCGGAGAACCCTGTTTGCTTCGCTTCAAGCAAAGTTCCTTTTGGACAAACACCGTTTTCATAAACCCTAATGGAATTTTCAATGTCAATAATATGCTGAATTTTGTAAAGAAACCACTTATCGATGTGGGTTAATTTATGTACATCTTCAATGGAATGACCGGATTGCAGCGCCTGAACCACTGCAAAAACACGCTCTTCGGTGGGGTTTTTTAACGCCTCTTTGAAATCATCAAATTTCAAATGAGCGTTGCCGGTCAGCCCATGCACGCCAATCTCCAACATGCGCAAAGCTTTCTGTAAAGCCTCTTCAAACGAACGGCCGATTGCCATCACTTCGCCAACCGATTTCATTGAGGAGCCAATTTGGAGAGAGACATGACGAAATTTTTTAAGATCCCACCGGGGAATTTTAACGACGATATAGTCAAGTGCCGGCTCGAAGCAGGCCATTGTGGTCTGCGTGATGGCATTTTTCAATTCGACCAAACTATGCCCAAGTGCTAATTTAGCCGCAATAAATGCCAGAGGATATCCGGTTGCTTTGGAAGCCAGGGCCGAACTCCGTGACAACCTTGCATTGACTTCGATAACTCGGTAGTCTCCCGATTTAGGATCCAAAGCATACTGAATATTACACTCACCAATTATGCCGATATGACGAATGACCTTAATTGAAATCTCGCGCAGCCAATGGTATTCATGGTTATTTAACGTCTGACTTGGCGCCACCACGATGCTCTCGCCAGTATGAATTCCCAGAGGATCGAAATTCTCCATGTTGCAAATCGTGATGCAATTGTCGTGGAGATCGCGCACGACTTCGTATTCGATTTCTTTCCACCCTTCAAGATACTCTTCAACCAGAATTTGATTGGTATAAGAAAACGCTTTGTCCGCTAGTTCCCGCACTTCATCCTCCGAAGTGCAAACACCGGAACCCAGGCCGCCCAGAGCAAATGCAATCCGAATCATCACTGGATAGCCGATTTCTTTGGCGCTTTCCAAAGCCTCTTCTTTGGAATTAACAGCGACGCTACGGGGAGTTTTTATGTTGATCTCGTTAAGCCGATCGATAAATAGTCCCCGGTCTTCGGTGTTTTTAATGGCTTCAAGAGGCGTCCCCAGTACTTTGACTTTATACTTTTCAAATACTCCATTTTTAGCTAATTCAAGGCCACAATTGAGTGCGGTTTGCCCGCCGAAAGAAAGGAGGACGCCGCCAGGTCTTTCTTTTTCAATAATTTTTTCTACAAAATCTGCATTGACCGGAAGGAGGTAAATGTTGTCCGCGAGATGTTCGGAGGTCTGAATCGTGGCAATGTTTGGGTTTACCAAAACAGTTTGAATGCCTTCTTCTTTCAGAGCTTTAATGGCCTGGCTGCCGGAATAATCAAACTCACCGGCTTCGCCGATTTTCAGCGCCGAACTGCCAAGAATGATGATTTTTTTAATGTCAGTAATCATACTCATAGAGTCGAAATGAATTCATCGAAAAGAAAGCCAGTATCGACTGGACCCGGGTTTGCCTCCGGGTGAAACTGCACGCTGATAAAGGGCTTGGTACGATGGCGAATGCCCTCATTCGTGCCGTCGTTGCCGTTGAAAAACCAGGGCTCCCAGTTTTCAGGCAAAGTCTTTTCATCCACCGCGTAGCCGTGATTTTGTGAAGTGATAAAACAACGTTTGCTGCCAACCAGCAGGCACGGTTGGTTTTGACTGCGATGGCCGTATTTCATCTTATAGGTGTCAGCGCCAGCTGCAAGAGCCAGTATTTGATTGCCAAGACAAATCCCAAATATGGGAACATCCTGTTTTAAGAGTTTGCGAACATTCTCAATTGTGGTAGAAACCATTTTGGGAGAGCCTGGGCCATTCGAGATCACCAGACCATCGAACTGTTCCTTGGAAATATCCCAGTCCCAGGGTACAGTTTTAACCGAAAACCCCCTTTGGACTAGTGAGCGGATGATATTAAATTTACAACCACAATCGATGAGTAGAAGCCGCTTCTTCCCCTCACCGTAGCACACCGGTTGGCTGGCAGAAACCTGGGCAACGAGATTCCTGGCATTTGGATCGACCATCTCAACATCGTTCTGCTGAACGACCAACTTACCCAACATTGAACCTTGTTCTCTGAGTTTCTGAGTCAGGAGTCGGGTATCGATTCCGGAAACCGCCGGAATATCGGCTTTTTTCAGCCAATCATCAAGACTTAACTCGCCTTCCCAGTGGCTGAAATTTACAGAATATTCTGAAATAACCAGTCCGGAAATTTGAATACGGTCAGACTCAAAATTCATACCCAGTGGTCCATCTTTGGACGCAAGAGAAGGAACACCATAGTTACCAATTAACGGGTAGGTTAAAATGAGAATTTGGCCTTTGTAAGAGGGGTCGGTAAAACTTTCCGGGTAGCCTACCATTCCGGTATTAAAGACAACCTCCCCAGAAGTGGACTTTGAACCACCAAAGGTCTTTCCGGTGAATACCGATCCGTCCTCGAGAATTAATTTTGTGGTCATACTCTGTAATCTTGGGGAATAATTACGTGGAATATAGCATTTAAATTTTTAAGTTTCCATAAAAATATCAATCAAATTATTGAAAATCATCGGATGTTAGGGGGCATCCGATGAATGGGGTACAAATCTTGGTTTGGAAAGGAGAATACTTAGATAAATCAATGTTGGAATAGTCAACTTAGCTTGCGGAGGAACGGAACATTTTAAGTCACATAAAAATTCAGGCAATGGCCATATAAAAAATACTCACTACCAAAATATAAAACAGCCCGATGCTAATCAGAAGGAAACTCATGATAATGTTAATCATCCCACCACCCTTCTCACCAAAAACTTTTTTGCAGGAATTAACCACTTTGAAATACCAAAAGAGTAACCCCGACATCAAAATTGCCGAACTGACAAAACTGATGACTATCATTACGTAATGATCTCGCAGGGGTACTGCCTCACGTATCACAATCGTCGCGAAAAACGACCCGAAAACAGTGCCAAAAAAGAATATCACAACCGAAGTAAAAATACTTTTATTATTCATCTAACGTCCATTAATTGATTTAAAAATTATATCCGCTTTTTGACGCGGTTTGCATGTTCGTTAAAATATCTGTGATTTCATGATAAGTCAACTCTTTATCTTTGAGTGCAGCAATTATATTTTTCCCAATATATTTAAATTCAGCCCCGGTTACTTTTTTTGCGGCAGCAGCATTGGTAAACTTATCCAGAATAGGTAAGACTTTATGCTGGTTATGTGACATATAACCATCGGGAAATGTTGCAAATAAATCTTGCAGGTAATTATCGGCCAGATACTCTAGCGCCGCTTCGGCAATTTTATCCTGGTTCGTCCAAGCAGTTAAAGCTAGACCACTTAAAAGTAGCAGAAATATTAACATACCTAAGGCAATGCCCGTCAATAGACTTCTACGTTTAATTTGCTTTTTTTCTATTTGAAATAATTTTTCGTAAGCATCCTGATTCATATTTGTCTTCCCTGTCATTGAAGAATTCTGACCTATTGTTTTAATTAGATTCTACTTTTATTCCTCTTGGCCGATCTGGCGGATGCGTGTCAACGACCTGAGAATTTGGATCATAAGAAACAAACTGAATTGCATCGGATGAGGCGGTGCAGCCACCGGGCGCTTTTAAGACCACATGACCGGAGGTACCGGTGTTAAAGTTATAAACCCCAAGAGAATTCCACTTTCCGTAATTGACACTTTGGTCGATTGTTTTTTCAGTGGTGCCGTCAGCCGACACCACACTTAACTTAACATTGCTGCACGGCGAGCCGTTATCATCCCGAGAAACGTCCGGGTGCCACTCAAAAATTTCATATTTGCCGGACACATTTATTTTGGGCTGATATCTCGCTTCCCCGGCACCGGTAGAAAAAACATAAGTGTATTGCTCACTGCCCCAGGAAAGCCCTAAGGCGTAACCTGTCTTACTTTTGTCGGCCTCCCCATACCACCTCACTTGAGTCCAGTTACCTGTGTATTGCGCCGGTGACTGATCAAGTGATGTCATGTTGACCTTCACATTATCGATGATGATGGGTGTGACAAGTGTGGTCGGTTCGGTAAAAAGCATGATTCCATCATTACCGGAAAAACTCACGCTGGTGAATTGTTGGCCATTATTAAAGCCCGGGTCTTGCGCGCCTCGAAAGCGCCAGTAGCCGCGCCCGTCCAAATGGCTCGACTGAACAGTTTTTGAGTTGCCGGATACATTTGCGATTATGGCTCCTTTGTCAAAATAACGCGCATAAACACCGGACATTATTTCCAGGGGATCACCTGCAGAGCCGGGTAAAGGATGCCCTAAGTCAGCTTCAAACTCGTCATGCAGAAAAGTAAACCTGTGCGCGGTAGTGCCTTCATCATGACCAAAATACGCGCCGCCAATTTGGGAAGTCATAAAATCCGCTCGCCACTTTGAGCCAAAGTCGGGGCCTTTTTCGTAACCATAGCCCTCGGCAAAATTTATGACCGGTTTGACAGCTTGATCTTCGAGTTCAAACAAATCTTCTAAAGTATTTTTTCTACTCAAATTTGGCCAGAACTCGAAGCCATTACCATTTAGGTAGGTCTGCCCGGCTTCATGAGCCGCAACCGGTTTGTTCAATAAAGCCCTTAAATTTGAGATGAGCATCTGATTGCCTTTTTCCCACTCTTGATTAACATACTGAGCGCCATCCGGCTTGTTGTCATTTGTGATGTCTGCCCTATCTGGTTTACTCCCCCAAAGCTGTTTTGCCCAATAGTCAAAAAAGGTGCCGTCAAAATAATTATAGTCGGTTTTTTCCATTAAATGGCGCGGCAAAAATTCATTGAATCTTTGCGAGCCGTAAGTATGATTGACCCTTGGACATTGATTCGTAATATTCATGAGTCCGTAGTCTTCATGATAGGAAGTCATTTTGCCGTTGCTGTCTTTGACATACCAGGCGTCTGGCCACATGTCTTTTTTACTAACGATGTAGTCGTTTGTAGCCAGCAAAATAACGTCTGGATTCTTAGCTTTAATCTTCCTGGCCTCGTCATTATATTTATGGCGGATGATGATCAGATCGTGATCTTTCCAGATTTCAGCACCTTGGCCTGGATTATAGAAATAAACCTGGCCCACTCGCGGGTAGGGGGGATCAAAGTTTTGTGAAACAGCCGTATTAACTACAATTAGAGAGAAAAAAATCAAGAGGTAATTTATTACGCACTTGGCGTTAAACATCTTTATACTCATTATGAAAACTCCTGGTAATTTGGATCGACGACTTCGAATTCTTTCGCCCCATTTTGTTCAGTTATTTTTGGCGTGTCAGAAAAGAGGGTGCAGAGATTTTGGGCCTTCACTCTCCAGGAATGATTTTCTTCGATCGACCTTCTTGCCTCCTGACCCATTCGAGCCCTGAGTTCAGGATTGGAAATAAGGTTCAATATTTTTTCAATCATCTCATCCAGATTTCCGGGATCGCATAAATATCCGCTTTCACCGTTTGCGATAAGCTCCTGGTTTTGTCCGATTCTGGTCGTAATCACCGGCTTACCGCAAGCCATGTACTCAAAGACCTTCAGCGGTGAATAATAAAAAAAGTCGAGCTCAGGGTAAGGAGCTAAAACGATGTCCATGGCTGCGATATGCTGAGGAATTTTGTCGTGGCTTACGAATCCGGTTAAAATAGCACGCTTTTGTAATTTCTCCAACTCGATAACCTCTTGTAACCGTTCTTTCATGGGGCCGCCTGAACCTACCATCAAAAATCGTACCTTACTATTCAAAGAAGTAATCTTTTTGAAAAGAGTGACCAGGTTATCGACGCCGTGCCAATAGTGAAAAGTACCCACAAAGCCGATGACGATCGTATCCTCTAATTTATATTTTTGAATGACCTCAGTCGCATCGATAGAAGGGTGAAATTTATTCAGATTAACGCCATTTGAAATCACTTGAATTTTCTCAGGCGCAATCCCTTGCTCAAGGTAGTGGTTTCTAATTTCGTTGCTAACAGTGAAAGAGATTTTTGAATGACGCAGGTTCAACTTTTCGAGAAACCTTAATAAGGTGAGACTAGATCTATAATTGGGTTGAAATGTTCGGAATTCATAAACCACTGGGTTATCTAATTCGATGATCAGCGGTATTTTCTTGAGCTTGGAAATTATTACAGAAGAAAATTTATAAACATCCAACCGAGAGATAATGATATCCGGATCTTCTTTTTTTACGATTTTCCATTCCTTGATAAGATACTTGAGACTCATCAAAATTTGGTTTGGCTCGTGAAGGACTTTGGCAAATCGAGCTTTGAATGCCTGCCGTGTTTGCGTTCCAAGCGAGGCGGTTTCCGCGGGCTGGCGGTTCATCCAGTATATTTTGACCTCGTGCCCAAGATTTTCAAGCTCGGACAGCAATTCTACGGCTTTTATTTTTGCACCAAGGGAGATGCCGTCAATATCATACAAATAACTAAAGTAGACGATTTTCAAGGGTTGTCCGTTTCTGTTAATCCATTTAAGTAGAAGCTAACGTCGCATCATAAACTTCTTCAAATTTTCGAAATTGCTGATCGAATGAGAACTTTTGTTTCGCCATTTCTTTAGCTTGCCGGCCTAACTTGCTGCCCTTTTCTTCATTTTCCAGTAGATTCAAAATCTGTTCCTGCAGCGCGTGAGGGGATTTAGGCGGAACCAGTAACCCGGTTTCATTGTGTTCAATTAGCTCCGGCGTCCCGTCAACAGCAGTGGCAACGATGGGCCTGCCGCTCGCCATCGCTTCCAAAATTACATTTGGCAGTCCTTCGAACAAAGACGGCAGAACAAAAACATCGAAGGCAAACAAGAGTTCTTTTACATCTTTCCGAAAACCCAGGAATCGAAAATTCTCCTGCAAACCCAATTCGTTGACCTGTGTTTCGAGTTCCTGGCGCAAAGTTCCATCTCCGGCAAACACAAAAACAACATTGGAAAATTTATTAATAATTTCCGGCGCAGCCGCAATTAAGTATCGATGCCCTTTTTGAATTTCCAACCTTGCGACCGTGCCGATTACGATTTTGTGATCGGGCAGCCCTAATTCGCTTCTCTTCCTTTTATCAAGAAATCCATTTCTACTCTTGAATAAAGACAAATCGATCCCATAATGAATTATGACAATTTTTTTGGAAGCAATTTTTCTGTCTTCGATAAGGTATTTCTTAACGCCTTCGGAAACTGCCACAATCCTTTTAACAAAACGCATACACAATTGATAGGACAATTTGTGCCGGAGTCGAGTCTCATGGCTATCCGGTGGATGTGAAACAGTATCCCACGAAATCACCGCGTCGACCCCGGTCAACTTGGCAGCGAGCGCGCCGATGACATCAGCGTAAAATAAAGTGGTCTGCACTAAATCGATCTGCTCCTGTTTAATTATCCTGCAAACTTTAAATACCTGGCTGATATCGAACTTGTGTTTTTTCTCAATTACAAATACTTTGATGCCAAGCCGTTCAAATTCCGGCTGGAGCGTTCCTCCCTGCCCGACGCTACAAACTGTGACAGTGTATTTGTCAGCCCGTTTTTCAACTAAGTTCTTCACCAATTCAAGCAGTTTTAACTCGCCGCCACCGATTGCAAAGCCGTTTACTATATGAAGTAAGTTAATTTTTCTTTTGTTTTCTTTCACGGTTTAGCTTCAAAATCCTCTCATAACAAGCAAACTTAAGTAAAAACAGGTTCGCTTCGCTCACTGATTTTTACACTCCCATTAGTATCTGAACCGGGAATCAGCAAATCATAAATATTCATGATTTGTTGATAATGCGATTCCGGATTAAACTCACTCACAACCCGCGCCCGGCCCGCTTCTCCGAATTTAGGAATTTGCTCTTTATGAGTTATCATATAGTCGATGCAGTCACGCAATTCTTCAACATTCCCCATTTCATAAAGCAGGCCGTCAACTTTATGGCGAATGAGTTCGGTGATGCCGCCGGTCTTCGCTCCAATAAGGGGTTTGCCCATGGCAAATGATTCGTAAATGACCATCGGCGAATTCTCGTACCACTCAGATGGGATAACGACGAACATGGCTTTTGAAACAGCCTTCTTCAAGTCATCTCCTAACATTTTCCCCAGAAACTCAACATTTTTCAAATCACGTTCGTCGGAGAATTTTTCTAAACTACCTCTAAGAGGCCCGTCGCCAATTATTTTCAACTTCGCTTCCGGCAGCTTCTCCACCGCTTTTAACAAAGTAAACAAGCCTTTTTCCTCCGAGAGCCGTCCGAGATAAACAAAGTAATCTTCATGCTCCAGCGAGAAAGGATAGTTTTTAGTTTCGATAAAATGGTAAATAAGTTTGATTTTCTCTTCCGGAATCCCGCCCTGAGCAAGCTTTAATCCCATAAACTTGCTGGGTACAATAAATGTGTCGATATAATTTTTGTATATTTTCATCCACTTATGGATGGTCGTTTCCGCTGCAATCATGGCGCTGGCAATTAAAGACTCTTTATGGCATCTTTGTTTAACTGCGTTAAAATAGTTGCCGGACAAACATCTTTCGCAGATTTCGCCCTTTTGCGGAATGTACATGCGGTAATTTGGACAAACGGCTTTATACTGATGAACCGTTTGCACCACGGGTACATTAAATTTCTTCAGCGAGTGCAAAATTGAAGGGGAAATCTGGTGATCGATCATGTGCAGATGCGCGACGTCGAATTTTTCCTTAGAAAGCAGCGCTTCGATTTTTCGCTTCGCGTGTAAAGAATAAGTCATGCGCCCGAAAATTTTAGGAGCATTCAACAGCTTCTCGAGTTTTGAGTCAAAATCATAATTAATCGAATCAACAAAATAGGAATCGTACTCGGACTCAACGTTCTGCCTATCGGCCATTGCAAATGGAATCACTTTGTGGTCATTTGATTCCAGCAGGGCTTTCAGATCAAATAGGCAACGTTCGGATCCGCCTTTGAGAAAATAATATTTATTGACCATTAAGATTTTAAGCCGCGCTTTCATTTAATCAAATTACTCCGAAGTTAATGCCACTATTTGTTTTGAGGTGTTAAAACGCGCGGAAAGCATCTTTGAGGCTTCCGAAAAAAGTTTTTTGATTTCAGGTGCAAATCGCAAACTCAAGAAAACCCAGAGGACTGCACTAACAACACCGAGGCCAATCAAAACTAGAAAATGAATCTCAGAGCTAAACTTGTAAACTGTTAAACCGCCCACCCACCCCGCACAGCATAAAACCAAAGCCGGGCGAACGCTTTTCAGAAGCGGCTTGAATTTTATTCCAACAAAAGCGCGTGTCTGAAATAAATAGAAAGGCATAACTCCGGCTCGAACAACCAAAATACCCGCGGCAATCGCAGTCGGTCCTTTACTTGAAACAAAAATCAGCGTGATGCCAAGCGCTAGTGCTTCAATCATTCGCCAATAAACATTTTTTTCAACTCTTCCTCGGGCCGTCACTGCCTCTGAATGCGGTACGTAAAATGTGATTTCGATAAATGCCATCACAACCAGGAGTTGTAATCCGGTTATAGCTGGCGCCCATTTCGCTCCAAAAATGGCCGGCACATACAAAGGCGAGAACACAAACTGAGCAATAAAAATCGGCGCGCCCCAAACGAGCATAAACCGCAGCCAGCGATCATAGAGTTTCTCGAATTCCTCGAAATTCGACTGCAGTCTTGAGAAAGCCGGAAAGAGCATATTCTTACCGATCAGTTTCGGGATATCACCGATCCAGCGGCTCTGCCGCCAGGCAAATGAAAACAAGCCGAGGACAAAAACGTCGGTAATCCGACCCACGATAAAAGTCGGCATAAACTCCAACAAATACGTTGACAAACAAAATAAAAAAATATTGGCCCCGAATTTCCAAAATTTTCGCGGATACTGAAAATTCGGCTTCCAATCGGGCCGCCACTCGGTTGAGAACCAAATTAACATGGACTGAACCACATCCCCTAAAACGTAGCCCAGAATAAAAGACCAAACCCCAAAGCCGGCCACAGCAAAACCAATTGACGCAACGCTCTCTACTGCCAGCTTTGAAACCGAGGCTTTGGCCAATGTTTTAAATTCGAGGGTTCGGATCAGCAAACTTTGATTAATATGAGCGAAGCCGCCGGTCAACAATGTAATTCCGAGTACGGGCGCAGTGTACATCAAGACCGGTTGCCCGAATATTCTTGCAGCGAGGAAAGCAAAGATGAGCACATTGATAAACATCAGCGCCGAAGCGCCGAGGTTGGTCCAGAAAGCGGAATTGACGAACGAGTCCGGAGAATCGGAGGTTTGCACAATCGCTGACCCGACTCCGAAATTGACCGACAAACGTGCCAATTCCAGGATGCTTAACGAAAGCGCATAAATGCCGAAGTCGTCCGGAAAAAGAATTCTCGCTAAAGCAACGGATGCGGCGATTCGGACAAAGCGCCCGGCGCCTTGATCAAGAATCTGCCAGATCGGCGCTTGTTTAAAATTCTTAGCTAGTTTTTGGGAGTCCTCTTGCATTTACAAACAAATGACTCCTCTTCGAATCGAACCCCAGAAAGCGCCAATGGTATAGCTGGCTTCCAGGTAAAGAGAATAAAGTAAAAAACTCGCGGTGACTTTCGGATCGCCCTGCTTTATGAACAGTCCGGTAATCAGCAACAGTAGAAAAGCCAAACCAAGCTTAGGTACGAAAAGCGATAGAATAACCAATCCAAGGACAAGCTTAAAAAGATTAAACTGGAAATAAACGCCGATTGGGAACGGAAATTTGATAAAACGATAATTCACGATTCCGTGCAATAAATTAATCTCCAGAGAAAATTTTGAGCGTAAATGCCGGGATACCATTTCAGAGTCGCATTTGCCAAAAGTGAACCAGCGTTTAAACATCGATTTCAGGTCGTCGCGTTCAAAATGGTCTACAAACAAATCTTTGCGGTGCGCTGCTTTGCCGCCGGCTTTCAGGTAGCGGTAGAGAAAATCCAAATCTTCAGCCGGGCCGATGCTCAAATCGAAACCACCCAATTCATCGAATATCTCTTTTTTAATATGTATGTTACAGCCGCTGAACGGTTTCAAACCAACGAAACCGGTTTCGCCTTCGATTATATTTATATCCATTGTTTCCTGCTCAGGCTGTTTTTTTCTAAGAGCCTGGTTAAGCGGCGCAAATAATTTATTATGAAATGCAACTTTGGTCACCGACCCAACTACGCCGATTTCTTCATTCGTATCAAAAGTCTCAATGACCTTCTCAAGCCACTGCCCTTCGGGGACACAGTCGTCATCGGTAAAAGAAACGTATTTACCGCTAGCTTTGGTGACGCCGAAATTCCTGGCATCTACATAACCCTTGTGCTCGTTAAAAAAACATTTCACCCCAGGTTTTCCGTGCCATTTGAGTTTCTTTAAATATTCGATTGTGCCGTCACTACTGCCATCGTCAACAATAACGACTTCGTATTTTGTTTGAGCGAGGGTTTGATCTTTCAGTGCATCCAAGCATCTTTTGAGAGCGCCCAGTCGGTTATAGGTTACAATAATTACAGAAATTATCGGTTTGGCTGCCATAAACTTTCTCCGGTTTGAGATTGATTGTTTACATTTACAGTTCGAACTTGCCGCGGATCTTGAATCACAGGTCGTCTCACTTTTTTCTTTGAAATTTTTCGGGGATCCTTCATTCTACTAAAATTGAATAGGACCCCGGCGTAAATCCAAAAAACCATCTGGATTTGATGGTTGCGGCCATCCGGTCCGGCAATAAATGCGACCAACATGGCAAGAAAACCCGTCAAAAACCCAAGTGCAACGTTTGAAATAAAGGGGTCGCTGTTATCTGTGGCCTTTTTACCGTGTTTAAAAATAAGCACCAACATCCACAAATAAAGCAAAAATCCAGGGACTCCTGCTTCGGCAAGATTAAGTAAAAATGTGTTATGAACGACCTGCAGTAATTCCCAATAGTGATGGTCATCGCTTACTGCCGCCTCCGCATATTTATGGGTATGTTCCGTATAATTGCCTAGCCCCACGCCGAAAACACCGTGGTCTTTGATCATTTGCAGGGCGATCTTATTCAAGGGCATTCTAACTGAAGCTGCACTCTCGCGATGGTCGGCTTGAAATTGATTTAGAATTGTTGGTGTGTAATGAATCGCAGCGACGGTAGCCAAAAGCGCCATAACCGCAAATCCGCTCACAATTTTCGGATAGAACTTAATCTTAAAAAGAGTGAAGAGCATCATAAGAACGATTGCTCCGGCGAAGCTCAGCCAGGCACCTCTTGAAAGTGTCGCGAATAGAGCGCCTGAAGCAATTAGAAACAAGATGCCGTAAAGAATATTTCGGGTAATCTTCCTGTGCTTGTGAAATATAAAAAGACGTAAAAGAACCGGCAGAAAAAAGATCAGGTAATCAGCGAAGATATTAGGATGGACAAAAAAGCCTCCGACTCGGAAGTAAAAACTATCTTCTCCGAGAAAAGTTAAGCCCAAAAATCCTCTTCGCCATTCCAGAAAACCAATGAGGCTTTCGAGAGTAAATGCGGAAAGAATAGCGTAAAAAACAATGTCGATATCCTTTTTTGCGCGAGTGAAATTTATCACACACAAAAAAGCCAGGTAAGCACGTGCAAATCTCGTTACTTCACTAAAGACAATATCAAATCTTTCAGCAAACACCCCGGTCAAGGTACACCACACAATAAAACCGAGCATGGGAAGTTTCCAATGAAACTTGAATTTGATACTTGGTGAGAATGCCAGCAGCAACAGGAAAAACAATGGCGCATCCGCTATAAAAATTCCATTGTGATGTCGAAAAATCCAGCCGATTTTTAACGGGGCTAAAAACACTAAAAGGAATAATAATGCCCGTTGAATATTTTTAACTCCACTGCTTGGCATATCAAATTCAGGCGTTTACGGAAAAAACTTTTTTTAGTTTTTCTACAGAAACCAACAAACCGGATCCTGCAAAAATAATAATGTAGGGCTCAATTGGAATACGATATCGAATCTGTGTCATAAAAAAAGAATAAGCAAAGGCAAAAGACATTATCATAAAAACAAGAAGTAAGCTGATTCGGAAGCGCTGCCTCGATGCCCATACTCCAATTATACCGAAAATAAGAACCGGTCCGAAGGAAACAATACTCATCCATTTTGTAAATGTACTCAGAAATTTATTCTTCGTTTTGACTCTATCCGGATCAGGGTATGGAATCCAAAAGTGGACCAACTCACGGGAATACCTTTTTAGAAACTTTCCAGGATTATCGAAAATAATGCTTTGAACCTTACCCAAGAAACCTTTGTTTTGCATGGATGCAATTTGGCGCTCCAATTCAGCCGGGTCGATTCCGGAGTTTTCAACTTCGTCTTTATAGAGATCGACGCTATCGGAATCAACGGTTACTTTTACTTTTAATAAATCGTCCGCAAAGGCTGCCCGAACCGGCACGATTTTTTCAAACACCAGGTAGTTCCTAATCGTCCAGGGCAGTAACGTCAAGAATGCAATTGAAAACGTCACCAGCAAATGCTGCCATTTTTGCACTTTTGTTTTTTTTTCAAACAGCAAAAGCCAAATCGCTGCAAGTGGATAGAATGCAAAAATGATTGGTATCGTTTGAGTTGCAAGCGCCAAAAACAGACCTGCAAGAATCGGATAGAGATGGCCATCGCTTTCAGTTATTTTTATCAGGAAAAAAACCGTCAAGGCCGTCAAAAACGTAAAAAGCAACGTCGGATACAGCATTCCTGAAATGAAAATATGCAAGGGGAAAAAAACAGCGATGGCTGACCCGATGGTTCCGGCGTTTCGGTTAAACACTTTGGCGCCGATCAGGAACACTAAATAACAAACCCCAGCGCCCATTAGACATTGAAAAATTCGAACAATCACGAAATTTCGACCAAAGAGACCATAAATTCCGGCAAGGAAAACCGGGTATGCGGGTTCCAGGCCATATTCTTCATCAAAACCAAGATTGGAAAAGGAGTATCCGCTACCAAAACCTTCTCCATTTAGAATTGAAGTTGCCGCCTTATCCCAGTGAACGGTATCGTAGTAGTACCACTTATTCTCCAACGTCATTATGTAAGCAAACCGAATGACAAACGCTGAGATAAAGATCAGAAGAAAAAGTCTTTTCTTCGTGAACAGTGGTATACTTTTAAAAAACAGGCTAACTCTCTTTAGCATATTCTTCAACTTCAGGTTTTCTCATGGTGTCAATGGTCATCTTAAGGCCTTGATCAAAATCGAACTTGGGATCATAGTCTAAGAATTGTCTGGCTTTGCCAATATTTGCCAGAGAATGCTTTACATCACCGGCTCTGGGCTCAGCATAAATTGGCTTTATCGTCGTTTCTAAGACCCCATTAATTTTTGCAACCAGATCATTAAGGGTAATTCTTTTTCCGTAAGCAATATTAAAAACTTCACCGGTGACATCTTCCTGTTCTGTTTCGCAGGCCAGCAAGTTGGCCTCAACGACATTTTGAACGTACGTAAAATCACGCGACTGCTCACCATCTCCGTAAATGACCGGGGCTTTGCCACGCATCATAATGCTGATAAACTTTGGAATCACTGCTGAGTATTGCGAGGTGGGATCCTGACGCGGTCCAAAAACATTAAAATACCTGACCGAGACGGTTTCCAGGTTATACAATTTGTAGAAGACCTGACAATATTTCTCAGCCGCAAGTTTAGAAACGGCATACGGAGAAAGGGGATTCGGAAGCATATCCTCGGTTTTTGGCAGTTGCGCCAAATCACCATAACAAGAAGAAGAGGAAGCATAAACAATCCTGCGAACTTTGGCATCCTTGGCAGCATTTAGGATATTCAAAGTTCCAACCACGTTGACTTCATTTGAAGTTATTGGATCGCCAATCGACCGTGGAACGGATGGAAGCGCACCTTGATGCAGGATATAATCAACACCTTCTACAACTTCTCTTACGATATGATAAGAACGGAGATCGCCCTCAAACATTTCTAAATTTGCATTTCCGTTTCTATTGCTTTTTTTACCATTAGAACTTTGAAGCTTTGAAGCTTTCTCCATCAGAAACTCTACAGTTTCTCTTTTACCAGTTGAAAAATTATCCAAAATTCGTACTTTTTGTTTTCTTCGTAATAATTCTTCAACGATGTTTGAGCCAATGAAACCTGCGCCGCCGGTAACTAAATAAGTTGCCATATTTAACACTCTCCTTTTGATATCATATTATAGTTTTTGTAATTTCTTAACTCATAAACTAACGAGTAAAGATAACAGCCCAAAATATTAAAACCGAACATCAATAAAATAAGAAATGACAACGCTAAAGTTTTTTCCGTTGCAATCCCTTTCATTGAAAAAAGAAAAATCAAAGTCGCGTCACGCGTTCCTATTCCAAGAATTGAGATGGGTAATATAGAAATTATCGTGGAAGCGCTAATCGCAGAAACCAGAAAGATTGCATCCACTTCGATAGAAAGGGACTCGCTGAATAAAAATATTTCATAGAAATACAATACCCAGGCCAGTATTGATAAAGCGGCTAGAACCAACATTTTACTTTTCTTGATTTTTTTTAGAGATTCGATAACGTCTCCATCATCATCTTTAAATTTCTTTCTAATAAACGTTGCAATTTTTGAGCGGAGTTGCGACTTTATTAAAAACGTTGAGATAGCAGCAATTCCCCCTATAAGAACGAGCAGGAGAACAACGTCTATTTGAAGTTCTTTATAAAAAAATAAAAAGCCAAATAGCCCAAAACCCAGCAAGAAAAATATATCCACAACCCGGTCGAGAACGGCGGAGACAATTGACGAGGACAAAGGGTATTTCATTTTCCCAAGCATATAGCCTTTGGAAATTTCTCCTAATCGGCCCGGAGTGATTGAACCGTACAAGACGCCTTTCAAATTCAGGTTAAACAAATTCGAAAAATCTATATTGATTCCGAAATTTCTCAGTAGCACAAGCCACCGGTAAGTTTTTATCATCATCATGGGAAAGAAGATCGTCAGAGCGGCAAAGAAGATAGGATCGATTCCAGTCAAAACTTCTTTCAATGCGCCAAAATCAATCTTCACCAGAAAATAGACGAGAATGACCGGCCCGATCAGGTTCTTTAGTTTTTTTAGGTGTTTGTTCACAATTTCAACTAAAATTAATTAAAAAGACAAAAGATAAGATGGACACGAGTAGCATAGAAATCACAGAGAATTAATTTTATTTTTACGATGTTCCGATGATTTTGTCTTCTAAATTTCTTTTTCGATGTCTGAACTCTGTGTTCTTTTTTAGTAATTGTTTTGCCTTAACTGTTTGCGGCTTCCTGAGAATTTTCAGGTTCTTCAACTAAATCTTTTTTCTTAATCTCCTTGGTTATACGTTTCCAAACTTTTCTGGTCTTTTCAAATATTTTACCGACAACTTTATGAGGAATCAGATCAATTATATATCTGGATATTTTCAGTTTGCAGATCCAGAATAAAGAATCTAAAACAAGTTCAAATACAACTCTGGTCGAATTGGAGGTTTTGACTTCATACCCATATTGGGGGACAGCTCTGTGCAGTTTCTTTAGAAAGGAAATTCGTAAGAAAGCACCCCTCTTCTTAAGATCATAGCCGTGAGAATGCATCTCAACTGCTTTATTGCGCTCAATTTCCACGACGTCTACCAGGGATTTCTCCACGAGTTCGTCGACCAGTTGTTTGCCTTTTTGGCTGCGAACCACCATGATGGAAAATCCTTTGCCTCTTTCCTCATACTTGGGCGCCCATGCATCCCCACTCGAAATGTCCGTGAATTCATTTGACAGATCCGTACAAGTCAAGCATCTGGATTCAATATGAAAAGGGATCAAATAGTTGGCATGAAATTTCGGCATGAGAAATTCATCACCAGATTTTGTCAGGACGCGCATATTCCCAGGCCATTCGCCATACCTGAAATTCAGCTCTTTAATTTCTGAAACATCATGGACATTCATTTTCTTTAAAAAACTTTTTAAAGAAGAATAGTGAAGGGTGTTGCCGCAATAGGGCCCAAATATGTATTTTATTTTTGAAAGATCAAATTGGTTGTCGAGCATCATTTTTCTTAATGAATGCACCTGACACGGCAAGCCAACATAGGCAAGAGTACCATCGAAATCCAGGATTTCAGGTAGTATTTCGTTGACACTGCTGATCACATATTTGCTTTGTGCAGACTGCATCACTTCTTTTCGGGTTTTCGCGATAAAAGGCTTAACCCGCCAGGGCTGGTCAGGATCCATCCCCAAAACAACCGCGCCGTCAACTTGCTTTGACTCGAGCAAATAGATCAGAAGAAGGGATAGTATCCCTCCGCTTGCCGAGTTGTATCGTATTTCCTGATCTTTGGCAAACGCAATATAAAGTTTCTCGTGATGGCCTATGAAATTATTAGCACTATAATCAGCGCCAAACAAAGTTTTGTTCAACTCCGGGAAATCAACTTCATGACCGCTGCAATATTTCATTACATTCTGATTCTCTTCAGCGGTTAAAGGAGACTTTACATTAACTTTGTAGCTGTCAAGCACGTCAACAAACTCCAATTTGTCGGGATAAAGGCCGACGCAAGTTCCGCACCTATGGCAGAGATTCTTATTAACAATATCCTGAATATTTTCAATTTTTGAATTGGATGACATCGCTACGCCCTCGAAATATAAAATTGTCGGATTCCGAATTCGGAAAGAAACGTGTTTTGAAATTTATCTATCGCCTTTTCACCAAGCGCTTTCAACTTCTCAGGTCCTACCGGTATCAGGAGTGTTCCCTTGTGTTTCAACAAATCAAATCCAGCCGCCCTCAAGAGCTTCTTTACTTTCCGGGAAGGAAGGAATCGATGCGGTCCTTCGCCATGATTGAGACAAAAAAGATCATAGAGGCGCAGGGCAAACTCTGCCGTCGCCGGCGGCAGACTCATGACCAACACACCATCCTTTTTCAACACTCTTCTTAATTCCTGCAAGAACAACAGAGGCTGCGAACAATGCTCGAGGGTTTCCAATGACAATACAGCATCAAAACTGTCCTCTTTATAAGGCAGAATGTCCAGCCTGACCTGTGATATTTTTTTTGTTTTGTATTTCTGCTTCCTCAAGCCAATCTGCATTAACTTATGAGAAACCTCAGCATTAAAAACTTTGATCTCTGGATTATGCTTTAAAAGAAAAGTGTTCGCATTTCCGGTTCGGCTCCAAACATTAAGTAAATTTAAAGGACCTTTTTTCGGGATATAGTTTATAGCGAATTTAAATCGCTGATAATGAGCATCGCCAATGTCGTCATTGGCGACATCGTAGATCTCGCTCACTTTATCCCAGAATTGCCGAACTTCGATTTCAGAGAACTTATTCTGATACATGAATCTGTCTCCGAATCGAGGAGGTTTGATCAGCCAGCATGCCAAAAAAGAAAAGGAACATACCAAAGACCATCAAAATCACTGAACTGTTTGGTATACGTTGGAAAATGACAACGCCGTATAATCCCCAAAGCACCCCAAGCGCAAAAGTTAAAACTGAAACCGGAAAAAAAATCTTCAGAGGATTAAACAACATAACAACGCGTGTAATCAGCAGTAAAGTCCGGGAACCATCTCTGGCAAATTTAACAGAGCTTTTTCTGCCTTCTCTTTTCTCGGTCTCGATGTCAATATATACGACATTGTACGCTTCCTTTAAAAAGGCAAGCGTTGAAGTTGTCGAAAACGAAAAGCTGTTTGGCAGAATATTAAAAAACGGCACCACTTTGCTTTTTTTGAATATCCGTAAACCCGAGTTCAAATCTTTTATCTTTGTCCCCATCAGGTATTCGGCTGTTTTGGTTAACAAAAACTTGCCTGGAACTCTGCTTTTGACTTGATAGGCTTCAGAGGAACGTGCGCCGATCACCAGATCATAATCTTCTTCCCCAAATTTTTTGATGATCCGATGAAAATCTTTTATAGAATGCTGTCCATCGCTGTCCATTAAAAGAATAGTTTCATTCTTTGCCGCCCTTATTCCGGTTTTTAAGGCGGCGCCGTATCCTTTATTATAAGGGTGCTTTACGAGCCGGATTTTCTTGAATCCTTTAACAATCTCGGCGGTTCTATCAGTAGAGCCGTCATCGACGACAATAACTTCCCAGCCGTTTTCAAGGTTTTTGCTCAACTCAGGCAGGACTTTGGTCAACCCGTGCTCTTCGTTGTACGCTGGAATGACCACTGTTAAATTTTGCATCGTCAATACTCCCTTATATCCAATGTTTTATGTCTTGAAGAATCAAAAGCCGTTTTATTAATTCCCCGATCGTTCTTTAAAGGACGCTGCAAATAGATTCGTACCGTATTATCCTTCGGTCCTTTATTTGCCTTAAACTCTGCTACCATATTTGTCCTCAGTGAGACCCACTCATAAAATCCGGTTGAATTAGGCGGCAAAGGTTTACCTATGGTGACCACCCAAATTCTTCTTTCCTGGTCAAGCTCTGCAGGCGTTTCAGGAAACAGAATTTGTTCATCTGTTATTTGAAAATCAATTAATTCAGCGGTCGTTTTTAAATAATCTTGAGCCCTCTCAGAGTTAGGGAAAAAATAAAGCGGGAAAATCTGATCATTCGGATGCCATTTTTGCTGAATATGTTGAACAGCCTCCGTTAATCGATCGCGGTTGCCGTAACCGCTGGAGAAATATAAAAAGTCTGTTTTTAGTGAAGGAATCGCTACTAACCCAATAACGGCGACTGCAATAATACCCTTATACTTTTCAGTTTGATCAATCACGTAGACGCACAAAAAGCTAGCTCCCAATAATAAGGCAGGTAGTGTAAAGAATATATATTTAGTGCTGATGTTGGTTTTTAACAGTGCTGCTAAAATCAGCAGAGCGCCGGGGAGCACACCGAAAATCGAAATAAACAATCCCTTTCTGCCCCCTGAAAACAGTAAAAGGATTAGCCCAAGCACTGCCGCAAAGCCCATCGTTGGGGTCAGGTGATATAGAACTTTTGAGGCAAAGTTTACCGGCGTGGTTCCCCAATAGCCATCCCTTAACTGAATCTCATTCCAAACTTTCACAAACTCAAGGAACTTGGGCATTAATACGATGGCACCTAGAATCAAAACGATAAAAAGGATATTTATTTTCTTGGTATCAAATTTCTCCGGCTGCATTTTTTTTATTCGAGACAGGAAAAACAAGTAGGTGACTCCAATTAAAACGATAAATCCTGCAGTCAAATGAAGCATGAAAGCAAACAAAAACATTACGATTGACAGAATGAGATATTTAAATGAATTGCGTTCAATAAAAAAATAAAAAGAGAGCAAAGCGGCAGTGCTAACAAGTAATAGCAACGTATACCACCGCGCGAGTTGTGAAAGATAAATATGCCAAGGGGAAATCGCCATAAAGAAGGCGCTCAGTAACGCGACCCGCCGGCCAAAAACAGCTTTGAACGGAAAGTACAACGCGACAATTGCCAAAACTCCGAAAACAAATGGCGGCAATCTTAAAGAAATTGCGCTGACGCCAAAAATATCTATGGACGTCTTGGTGATGAGCCAGAACGGCTTACTCAAATTCTGCAAATAGGGTCTGAGAGATGATTCCAGCGAATAATATTCATCTATCCAATAGCTCCACGCGCCAAGCTTATAGAATCTAAGCAGCGCAGCCGCGATGGTAATTACTGCTAGAATGCAATATTCCATCCCTTGGCTATTTTGCCAGTTCTTCTCATTCCTGCTCGTTGGATGTTCTTTTGTATCTAACATTTTTTGATTCAGGAGCCTCGCTTTCATTTATGGTCTGGACTTCATTTTTTAAAAGAGCAACTTCCTGAGCCAGTATTTTATTTTGCTCCGTTAGCGTGGAGATTGCAATCGAAAAATGAATCAAAAGACCCAAACCGCAAAAAGATAAAACGATAAAAAGAGCCGTAGGCGCGTAATAAATGCCGAGAAAATCAGCAAGCCGTTCTAAAAAGTTGCGCCAAAGTGAAAGCGTAATTAAGATCACGGTGGAAAATATCCAAATTAACGAATATTTTTCCATTAACTTCTTTTTTCTTACCAGTTCAACAATGACGATACAAACAGCTGCACTTGCTAAAATTGCAAATACCTGAATGCGCTCCATTTCTCCCTCTTATTTCATTTCCTTACTTCGAAACACATTAATTAAAATCGCCAAAGATACTTTAATCATATAGTAAATTGATTTCAAATTGGTTATTGAAGAACTTCCCGAATGCCTTGATCTCATCCTAACCGGGATTTCCTTAATTCTAAAACCATTCTTTCCAAGAACCGCTATAGCTTCAACTTCCGGATAATCATCAGGATAAGTTTTCGAAAGGAATTCGATTGTCCTGCGATTGTAGCACCGAAAACCGGATGTGTTATCTTTGATTTTTTGACCGGTTGTTAAGAAATTCAATCCCATAAAAATGACCGCGCCGACGCGTCTAAAAAATGTTGTTTGATAGTCATTTTTATCAAGATACCTGGAGCCAATAACAACGTCGAATTCTCCCTCCTTTAGCGGCTCAAACAATTTCTCGATTTCAGAAGGATTATGCTGCCCATCAGCGTCGACTTGAATCGCATAATTATACCCGTTTCTCAATGCAAACTTGAACCCTGTCTGAACCGCGCCTCCAATTCCTAAGTTAAAAGGGAGGGAGACCACTGGAACATCATGTGAGCGAGCAACTTCAGCAGTTGCATCTGTTGAACCATCGTCAATAATTAAGACATCAAAATTGATGCGGCAATTCTGAATTTCCTTTATTATAGTGCCAATGTTGTTTTCTTCGTTAAATGCCGGTATAATGATAAGGCCTTTAGACTTGCTCAAAAACCTGCTCCACACTTTTTTCCTGAGCTACCCTCACTTTTCCACCAACCATTTTGTAAAACAACGTCTCATAATCAGCAGCAACTTTTCCCCAAGTGTAATTTTGCTGAACTCTTTCGAGCGCTAACTTTTTTTTCTCTTCAACGATGTCCGGATTATCTAAAAGGTACTGCATCTGGTTTTTTAAATTGTCCGGCTCCTCGGTATTAAAATAAACACCTGCATTTGCTAAGACTTCGTGGTGTTCAGGAACATCATTGCCGAGAACACAATTGCCGTGTCCCATAGCTTCCAGCAAGGCCGGGTGTGTCCCGCCTACCTCCGTTGCCTGAACATAAAAATACGCATTTGACTGAAACTCCCGATAACCGCTCCCGAAGACGTACCCGGTAAAGATAATTCTCGGGTCTTTTGTACTTTTTAATTCCTGAATATATTCAGTACTATAAGGGGCATCCCCGACAACTACCAATTTCAAATCTGTTTTAACACTCTCAAAAGCTTTAGTCACCAAATGGGCGTTGTTCTCAGGTTCGAGGCGGCTCACATAGAGGATATATTCACCCGGTTTGACACCAAACTGCTCAAGCGCGTCTTTGGTGTCTACCTTTTCAACCGGGGAACCATAAGGAATGTAAGTAGATTTCTTATTATACTTCTGTAGATAATAATTCTGTATGATTTTGGCGTCCGTGACGACGACATTGGGCGAGAAGGTTGCAATAAATTCTGCTAGTTTATAATACCACTGCCCCAACTTGTTCCATTTTGCACGCTGCCACTCGAGACCGTCCACGTTTAACGCAATCTTTTGACCGGTTAACCTTGGGATAAATGCGAAGATGCTGTTTGCACTGTTGCACATTAAAATAACGTCAAATTTCTCTTTCAGTGAGTGCAAACCACATAGAAAAGTATGCACCACAGTGTCGAGGTATTTATGTGTAATGGTAGGCAGAATGACAAGTCTGACCCCTTTATAGTACTCGTCTTTGTAAGTAATGTTTTTGGAGCGGCCGTAAACAGTTACATCGTGTCCTTTTTCAACTAGAAGCGGTGCCAAATGCTCTGCAAAAGTTTCGAATCCACCATAATTCGCCGGGATACCCCGGATTCCCATAATCGCTATTTTCATAAGCCTTTTTAAGTTTAAGTGACCCTTCAGCCAAGTTTAAGAATTAATCAGTCTACTCCAAAATCTCCTCTATCGAATATTCTTTTAAATCGTGCGCGTGCGTGAAAATAATAATTTCCCCAATCAAACCGATAGATATCATTTGAATTCCGATGACCAGCAGCAAAGCTCCGAGCAACAACATAGGCCGGCCCGCGATGCCCTCCACTCCAGTCATTCGATCAATAAAAAGATACAGATTTATAAATACACCTGCAAAGGTAAAAATGAAGCCGAGAAAACCGAGAAAATGCAGAGGTCTCTTCGAGTAATTCATTAAAAAAATAACTGTTATGACATCCAGGATACGTTGGATATACTCAGAAATAAATTTCGATTGTCGAAAGGAACCGGTGAGTTGGCCGATTTTTTCTTCGCCGACCTTAAAGCCCTTTCGCGCCGCCAACACCGGCACAAAGATATTCATATCGCCGTAAATGGGCACCTCTTCAAAAATTTCACGTTTGGCGACAAAAACTCCGCTGTTGACGTCATTTAGCTTCACCCGGTAGAGTTTCTTTACCAGCCAGTTAAAGCCTTTGGAAATAACTTGATTCAGTTTTGAGTCCGCGCGATGGTGGCGCCACCCAATAACCAGATGGAATCCCTGATCTAACTTATTTAGAAGGTTGGGGAGTCCCGCGGGGTCGATTCGCTTGCGGCTGCTCATGAAAATAATCTTATCACCGTCGGAATTTTTCAACCCGGCGTCAAATGCTGCGGCCTCTCCACTGTCGGCCCGGAGACGAATGGCTTTGACGGCCGCGTCCTTCTCCGAAATCGCCCGCAAATGATCCCAGGTTTTATCGGAGCTGCCATCATCGACGAATACAATTTCCAAAGAGTGGTCAAGCGGTTCCAGATTCTGCTTCAAAGACAAATACGTTTCGTCGAGTGATTCCTCAAAATTTTGAACCGCGACGATAACAGTCATTTTTTTCTTAATTAATTTTGTTTCCTCGACCAAGTTGGTCACGAGTGTTTCTGCTTCACTTACAATTGGTGTTTCCATCAGAGCAACCTTGTTTAGTTCAATTTTTCCCCAGACCCATTTTCAACCGTCCCAATACTTTTCCGGTCGCCGGTTTTAACTACCAGATTAGCCAACAAACCAAAAAACAACGACTGAAAACCACCTGCAATAAATATAAAAGCTGTCGACAGCAGAACGTTGACTTCTTCCAGAGTGTTACGCAACACCAGAATAGAAAAAAACATGTACAGCAGCGTAATCACTCCGAACAGATTGAATACAATCCCGATTGTTCCAAAAAAATGCATCGGATTTCTTAAATATTTCAGGAACAAATTCAGGGTCGTTAAGTCCATTATGACTTTTAAGGTTCGGGTGATATTATACTTAGAACTTCCGAATTGACGGGCATGATGGTTGACGGGAACCTCACCGATCCTTGCCCCTTCAATTCTTGCCAGAGCAGGAATAAATCGGTGCAACTCGCCATAAAGCCGAATTTTCTTCACGATTTCTTTTGTATAAGCCTTTAAAGAACAGCCAGTATCCTGAATCGGCACCTGAGTAAAATGTCTAATCAAGCCGTTGGCGATTTTGGAAGGAATTTTTCTTATGATAACCTTATCCTGGCGATTCTGGCGCCAGCCGCTGACAATGTCATACCCTTCTTTCAGCTTCGAAACCAGTTTTGGAATATCTTTTGGATCGTTTTGCAAATCCCCGTCCATGGCTATAACTATGTTACCCGAAGCATACTCAAAACCGGCACCCATCGCAGCTGATTGTCCGAAGTTTCTTCTAAACTTGATGACTTTCATATTCTCATCCCTCCGCTGCAATCTTTGCATAATTTCGAAAGTCTTGTCTGTACTTCCGTCATCAATGAAAACGATTTCGTACGCCTCGTCCATTAAGTCCATAACCTCAACAATTCCGTCATAAAGGAGCTCAACATTCTCCTCTTCGTTCATAAGCGGGACTGTAACAGAATACGCAAGTGTTTTTTTGTTCTTCATTCTAAAAAATTAAGCGGGCTGAATTTTATTTTTTATTAACTTAACCAGGTAAACCAGCAAAACAAACGGCCCCAAAATAAATATCTCGCGGAAAACAGTCCAGATATTTTCGGAGACAAACAAGCTCTGAAAAAAAGTCGCGCTGAAAGAATCCTTGTGCACACTTGAAAACACAGAAATTGGAGACAGGTAGTATTCACCGCTTAGAGGCCAGAAAATCGGCACCCCTTGCGGCGGCGATGTGTCTACCGTCAAAAAATCTAAAGCCACATGAGATAAATACAATAATCCCGAAAAAGCAAAAGGCGCCCAGAATTGATTTTTCTTCGCATAAAAATAAAACCCGAATACCAGACCCACCACTAAAGTTGCCCCGAGACTGTGAGTAATCCCGTGATGAAAACGATTCGGATTCCCCAGGATGAGTCCTGGCAAGAAATCGATATCTGCCAGATTTGCTAAAATGACCGAGACTAGAAGCGATTTAAAAGCCGTCTCAGCAGGGGTAAATATCCTTGTTTCTTTAAGAAAAACCCCTGCTAGTGTATGGCCAATGGATGTCGGCATCTTTATAATAATCAACCTATTAATAAATAGTTACCGAGCTTAATTTTACATCGGTTTCAAAACTCATTTACTTTAGCAAGATCAATGCCATGAACAGCTACCAATTCACCTGCGGATTAACTGCCTACATTTTAATAAAATTAAGATGGCATAAGCTTTTGTTTTTTAGTTAAATTGAGTGCCCATCGTGTGCCAGTTTGAAACGTTGTCCTCTTTTGGCACAGAACGAGTGTTAAGTATTTGCAAAGTGAAGTGCTTAAGATAAGAAGTTTTCTCGCTCCGTTTTATTTGAGGGGAGTAAAACCATGGATATTGGAGCCTCTACCCGATATCTGGTAATGATTCTTTTAGCCACGAGGCAATTTTATCAACGAGCTCGTCAAAAACCTGCTTATGATAAAAAATGAGGGGGCCTAAAGCCTTAGTATTGCTGTAATGATTACTGCCTTCGATAGTGAAATATTTTTTAGGCGGAATCAATTCTTGATAAATATTTCTCAAAAACTCTAAATCTTCCGGCCCTTCAAGACTGCCATCGATGAGAAAAAGTGGTTTATGATCCTCAGTCTGAAAGTAAGGAATATATGTGTCGAGCATCGCGTTGATTGAAATCTGACGATACGTTTCCCATGATGGCAGTGCGGTTAATTTTCTGTCCCGCGCAAATCGTTCGATAAAATATTCGCGATTTTTCGCCTGATCAGACAGAATTCGTTCTTTAACTCGCCGTGATGGACCGATGGCCACTATCTTTTTGAGTCGATGATCGTAAATACCGGCAATAATTGCCTGGTTTGCTCCTGCAGAATGGCCAACAATAAAAAGAGCGCTCGTATCTACCGTTGCATTCTTAATCAGAAAATCGATGGCTTTGCTCACATCTCCTTTGCTTTGCCATGAATCCACTTCGTCGATCAGGTGCGGATCTTCGGATTCGCCGAAACCACGCATGTCCATACTTAAGACATGGAATCCTCGCTCGGCAAGCTCTTTGCTCAAAAGCAAACAAAAGGCCAATTTCCGGCCTTGAACAGAGGAACCGTGTAAAAAAATAATACCAGGCGCATTTTTTTTGCTAACGCTAAAAATCGTACCTGCTATTCTTACACCATCCCCCTCAAAAAAAACCTCTTTACCCTTTGGAGTACCTGCGAAGCGCAGTTTGTGTATTTCCGCTGCACTGGCAAGCCCCCAGTGGTAGTGCAAGAGTTGCTTCACTCGGCTCGTTTGGCTTACCCCAAACAAACTAAGAAGAACAAAAAGTGAGAGTAAAAAGAAGATGTAAGAGCCGCGCTTCATTAGAACGTGTTTTTCAATTTCTGCCGATAACAATTTTGACGTTTCGCGGTGAGGTCGGCGGCATTCTATCTGCACTTGAGCCAAGTATTCGGCTACCAAGCTCATCAACGACAAGACGCTCAGTAGGATCGAGGTTATCAAAAAAAGTGCTGCCTTTTAGTGTGAAACCAGCGGCTGTATGAAAAATCCAGGCAGCGGCGCCTAAATTTACCGCGTTCTCAGCAGCTTCGAAAAACTCATCTTTAGTTGGTCCCGTATTGTCGTTACGCCGATTTTCCTCCTGAAGATAAATGGGAATATTTCTATTAGTAGACTGCAGATAATTTTTGATAGCTGCAAGGCGTGGCCCCGTTTTCGCGGCCCAATCGCTTCCGCGGAGAAAATGTGGCGTAAGCACGTCAACATTCACTTCATCGATTTCAGCTTTGATGTTGCCGGTCTCAACGTTATTAACATCAGTACAAATTAGATGGCAGCCGGTACTTGAGATGGTGACCAGTCTATCGGGGTCGATTCGTTTTACCAGGGCGTTCAAGTCAGCAGCGTCACTGTGCGTAAACTGCAATAGAAAACCGGAGGTATCATGCTCATTAGCGAGATCAAATAAAACATTTCTCTTATTCTTAAGAAGACTGGCAACATTTCGAACGGCCAGATCTCGATCTGACTTATTATTTCCAAAGGCAGCGTCCTTATCCAAAATGGCAATATCTACTATCAGCCCCTGGTTGTGGGCAAAGTCAACCAGACGGAGTAAATCTTGCTCGGCCCCGGAACGCCAATTTCCGTTTTCATCAAGATAAGAGTCTTCCCGCCAATCTAACCAGACCCGGATCAAATTAAAACCCTTGGCGGAAAGAGTAACCAGGTCCGATTCTCGGTAGTTTCTGCCGTCAAAGTAACTTACGCCGAGGAGAAAAGTTGGCGTGCCGTTAATAGTGAACCGCTCGCCTGACGTTCCCAGGACTACATTCGACTGAGCCATCAAGGGTTGATTCATATTGAAATCACAACCCCCAGCTAAGAAACCCATTTTCAGAAAGAGTAGGAGAATGAAATATCTAAGTATAGAATCTAATTCCATAAATTTTTGCTTCTGGAAATATCTCATTCTTTCTCCGGGTAAGAATTTAGTTCGCATCGACTTTAACATTTACCGGAACTGCAGGCGCTCGCGGGTCCCTTTCAAAACTATTCCGTGGCCAGCCATGGCGGCCATCGCCATCCGGCAAATCGATAAAGCTAAAATTATCACTTCGCGGCAAGGTCGAATCCTTGATCTCATCCCCAGGCTCGTTATGCCAGGAATCGACAGTTTCAAGAAAATCCTGAAGTACTTTTATATAATCCAGAATCTCTGTTTTGCCGTCACCGCATTTGGTAAAGTGAAACGGTGTCGAAGGATGGACGCCATTTTGAGTGAGCAAAGCTTCGCGAATAAAATTAATCACCTTTCTCGCATCGATACATCCGGAACCGTTGAGACACTCCTTGTCAGCAATATTGCCGTTACAATCCCAGGGATCGTATCCAATGATTACCTTGGGTTTACCGTTATTATTACTTCCGATTGCTCTCAGATTAGGATAGGCGCCGAGGCCCCAGCTAACAAGACCTTCATGTTGAGAGCCATTAATAGTGCCGATAATATCCGCAAAAAAATCCACACCGTACCGTGACTGAAGTTGTGAACTGGGTCCTACTTCGCCCGTCATAACGATTCGATTACGATCAAAATGTTGATGTATATAACCTGCGAACCAGTTCGCCCATTTTCTGGCTTTGTCGAAATCACCTTGCCACTGATCGTTGATTTCCCACATGACATTAAACATCCAGTTATCCAAATCGCCAATCTCAGTCATGAACTTGTTCAGGATTTCCTCCTGGCGATATTGAATCTTTCTCTCCAATGGCCAATTTTTATCATACGTTGAAAATTGTGAGGTGAGCCGGTTAGAATAATCATAGTTCTCTAAGCTCAGAAACTGCTTAAGTCCTCCACTGGATTTTCCGCCACTTTGTTGAAAAGGACAACTTCCAATATCGATTGGGCCTCCTAAACATGCATTCCACGCATTTTGCCCAAATCGCGAACCGGCTGTACGATCGCCCTCAAATGCGGTTCCTGAGAACAGAACAATTGTAACGGCGATTCCTTTGTTCTGAGCGCTGATGAGCTCGGACCTGAGTTGTGAAAAATAAGACTCGTCAAAATTTATATTGCCATCATTTGGAAGACGGCCACCTGAAAGCATGGGCGCCTGGCCGTCGTACCATTTATGTACCTTCTCGTAATGGTTGAGTTTATGGCTTGCCATGGTTTGTTGAGGTGCGCCATGATTGTTGTTTGCCCAGGTAACAAGAAAACGTTTTTTATAAAAAAGCAGGTGACGATTCTCGGGGTGAACCACCAACCCATCCAACTCCTGACCTTGGAGGCAAAATGGGATGGCGAGCAATAATAAAAGCGAAACTAGTTTATCTCTAGAAAAAAATATTAACTCCAGGCAGGAGTTTCGAAATGCTCTCATATCAATCACCCCTCGGTTGCTCAACTAAAGTTGTAGGCTTAGGTATTCTTTTGTAAAAATCGGTGACTCCACTAAGTTTGCCAATGATAAATTTTTCTCCCCATCTAAAATAAGTGCTACTTTTGCAATTATTTCGTTCTTGCATATATTATGCCAATTTTGAAAAATCTTGTAATTGGCCTTTTTCAAAAAAAATCAATCTAAATTTAAAATTATCAATATAACTCTAAAAAAAAATAAAATTCGTTTTCACTAAAAACAAGCTTAACTCCGTTGGTAATTTCAATTAAGAAATTATGATTACTACTTGGTAATATATATGGACAACTAGGAAGATTATACATAATGGACTTGCTCTTGTAAGTAACAAAGCGTCCAAACAAAATGGCAAGAAGAACACGTCAGGTAGTCACCGAGGATTCTTCTGCCGGAACCGGCTGCTTTTTAAGGGCGAGACCTTTGACGGCGAGGATCAAGCCTCCGGGTAAAACGGAGATCACAACCATTAGAGAAACCAAAGCAGGAATAGCAAAAGCAATCGTTCCCAGAACACCCACTTTTGAAAAAAAATAAACAAAGCTGCTTTCACGAAGGCCAATTCCCGCCAGCGAAATCGGCAGCATGACTAAAAACATAACGATGGGTGTAAAAATCATAAAATATTGAAACGGAATATTCGCGTTTACCGCCAGCGATGCTAAATAATAAACTACAATTCTCAAGGTCTGCATCGCAACGGATAAGAAGAAAACCTTTATTAATTTAGACCTATGAAGCTTGTACTCATTAACTGAACCACGTAATTCCTCTAATTTGTGTAGAATGTTATATTTCCTTATTGTGGCCTTATAACGGCTCAAGAAACGAACCACAAACCGGCTGTTGATTATTAAAACTACGGCCGTAAAAACAATTAGGGTCGAAATACTGGTGTAAGCCACTTCCGGCACGGCAATCGTTTTGTAAAAAAGGAGTACACTTATGTTTGCAACCACGATTAAAGCAAATAAGCTGAGTAAGCGATCAACAATAATCGAGGAGGCGGTCTGCTTTTTTGAAGCGACTTCTTTTGACAGCCCGTAAGCTCGAAACAGATCAAGGCTGATTGTCGAGGGCACAAACAAACTCAGGAAGGTGCTGGAAAAATCAACCTGGAGGATTCTTAGGAGAGACAAATTAATATTTTTAGCCTGCAGCAACGTATGCCACTTTAATGCTTTAATAAAATTCTGAACATACAGCACGCCGATTATGGCAATACAAAATTCGATACGAAGATCTCTAAGAATCGCCCTTAGAGGCTCATAATCAACCTTACTAACCACAAAGTAAATCAGCCCGAGACAAATTACGACCCGGAGAATTTTCAGAAAAAACTTCATTTGCTAAGCTTTTGCTGCAACAGGTTTTCGCTTTCTTTGCCGCATAGGTTTTGGTTTACTTCTACCGTTGCCATTTAACCGAGTCAGGTCTGTTTTACTGGTTTTCTTTTTATCAATCTGTTTCCAGATCTCATCCATGATTTCCATAGATTGCAGAGCCTCTTCCTGAGAAATCGGCACCGGCTCATCCAGTAAAATGCTGCGGTAAAAAAGATGAATCAATCTCTCGTTCCCTTCAAACAGGCTGTGTTTCCGGCGTAAAATATTAAACGCGTTTCGTATGGTTGAAAAAAGCAACGTGGCTGCATGCTTTACAATCATCACGTTACGGCTGATCACTTTCGGCAGCATCGGAATGACTTTATCATGGAAAATGAACTTGTTTAGAAAATCTATTTTGAGCGTGCCTTTGGTACCATAGATATTCACAGAATGGTACCGTGGTGTAATCGCCAGCGACATGTGAATTGAGCCGAGCATTTGCTCTCCTTCAACCAGAACGCGCAGCTCGTCGTTTTGCATGTGCGGCACAATATGCATATATTGCGTGGAGACCTTGGTCTCTTTAACCTTACCCATAACATCTGTAAGTAAACTAATCGGGTGCGAAATCATGTTTTGATAAAGCGACCCAGGCAATTTATAGACCCACATATCTTTTGCGTCATATCGTAAATATCGGTTTTTGGAGTTTGAGCTGTACGAAGTGGCGTACCAACTTTCTACATAAGCAATTTTTCCAAGAGCACCTTTGCCAATTATCTCGCGAGCCTTAATCATGACTTCATCAAAAACATGGTTGTGGTCGACCGTGAGTTTGACGTTCTGTTTTTTGGCGGCTGCAAACATCTCTCTGGCTTCTTTCGCATTTATCGCGACAGGTTTTTCAACAAGAACGTGGCATTTCTTCTTTATGGCAGCCAGCGCAAGTTCGAGGTGAGTCTGTGCCGGTGTTACGATATGAACCGCATCGATCTTTTCACTGCTTAACATCTCTTGAATATTCTCGTAGGTCTTTGAAACTTTAAATTTCTTGGCTAATTTTTCTCGAACTTCTTGATTCGGGTCACAAATAGCAACGATGTTTGTATTTTTAAACTTCTGCAAAATTTTCAAATGCGTTTCAGCGAACATACCGCAGCCAACCATTCCGACATTGAGTTTTTCGTTGGTGGGGAGCAAAATTTTACCTTTGTGATGCGGTACTTTCCGGCTCGGTTTTCTTGTATCCACAAACTTGTTCAACATATCGTCGATACTGGATTGGAGACTGCTTTGCGGCTGCCAGCCCAATTCTTTTTTAGCACGGTCGTTTGGATAAAAAAACTGGGTCGAGCATAAACGTAAGTAGGGCAGACGGATGGGTGAAGACATTCCCGCTAATCCGAGACTCTTTTGAATCATGATTGCCAGAATTCGAGCAACTTTATAGGACAGGTGCAAAACTCTAAGTTTTGGATTCGTCAAACTTTTCACGCGGTTCAAGTAACCGTTTTGAGTGCTTACCCCGTCCTCGATTAGGTTATAACTTTTACCTGTTGCTTCTTTGCGGTTCATACTGGCCCAAACCGCATCTGCAACACTGTCGACGTGGGAAAGCGGAATCTCTCGATTACCGTCGCCGATAACCAGATACTTGCTACTACCAAGTGAAAAGCCTAAACGGGCAGGGTAGATCGGGCCACTGCCGCCATAGAGAGCGCCGGGCCGCAAAATCACGGTCGGGATTTTCTTTGCATATTTGGCAATAATCTTCTCTGCTTCGATTTTTGAACGTGAATAATTGGTCAGGCTGTTTTGCTCGTAAGGCATCTCTTCGGTGAAAGTCATCCCGGAATCAGCACCTGAATGATCATAAACAATGATCGAGCTGATAAAAACAAACCGTTTGGTTTCGGGCGCGTGCTTTAGAAGCAGTTCTGTTGACTTGACGTTGATGTCATAATAATCATCCCAGCTCCCTCCCATCGTGGCAGCGGCATGGACAATCGCGTCTACGTTTTTTACTGCTCTCTTGATGCACGCCTCATCGCGGAGATCGCCGGAAATGAATTCTACACCTGCATCTTTTAATTGATCGACAACACTCGAATTCCTGACAATCGCGACCACATCGCAGCCTTCCGATTTAAGCTTGTTGATAATATGTCGTCCTAAAAATCCTGAAGCACCGGTTACGAGTACACGCATTCTATTTTCTCCAAAAGTTATATTCTAATTCTAATCCCTTTAAAATTAGATAAATCGCTTTATAAGATTCCAGTATTTATCCAAAATCCTATTGACAAGAACGGTTCCCACTTTCAAATATTTGTTCGTTATGATAGATTGAGAGTTTGTAAAATTTCCTGATCGAAGAAGTCTTTTATCGGGAAGTTTTTTTCTTTCAAAAAATTCCTTCCGTTTCTCAAATGTTTTAGGCAGTTCGCGAATCATTGTGGTTATCGCCATAAAATATTCTTTCAAGTTTCCCTTGATGATAACAAAAGGGAAAAAGGCAATCTCATAAAAAACAAGGGCAGGAAAACTCAGAAATATAGTTTTCCATGAATAATTTTTTAATATGAAAACCCACCGATTTTTAACTTGATGTAAAACCACTTTCTTAGAGCGGACACTCGCCGGGTGCAGAACTTTGCTCTTCTTGTCAACTAAGCA
>SMXC01000022.1 GCA_004356825.1 Caldithrix sp. | reverse complement strand
TTTATGTCATTAAGCAATTTCGGAACTCGCCGAATGATTTTTTTAAGAGTTTTCTCATCGACTCGTCTAATAGCGCCTTCTACTTTCAACCACTCGCGTTGTCTAAGTTGAGATTCGGGCCACTCCTGTAGTACCTTTTTAACTTCCAAAAGAAACACTTCCACAGTACAAGTCCCGCCCCATTTATTGTATTGATATTTGCCGATTGCCCTTGCGTGTGCTTTCCCTAAAACACCTGCTTCTTCAAATGCTTCTTTTTCGGCGGATTCGAGAGCAGATAAATCGCTTTCAATTGTGCCTTTTGGAATGACCCATCGTTTCCCGCTGCGGCTGGTGACGAGCATGATTTGTATTTCTTTTTTTCTAACCCAAAACGGAATGACACCAGACTGATCGTACATAGAACTTGAATAACGAGCCATAAACGCTTTCCCGCGATTGTTCTTTTCGTCCAAAACTTATTTCCCAAGGACCAGTTGTATTATACTTAACGTTCTTGCTTTTATGATTCTCGTACAAGATATGAATGAGGCCATCCGCCAGACCAATTTCGGGCACCTAAAATTTGGTCGATCTTGGCCTATCTTAAAGACCGGTGGGTTCCCATTCCCGATTACTCTCGGCCAGGAGCAATCGAACCGCATTCGAACCAATATCGATGGCAGCAAATTTCATTTAAGTCCTCGGTCCATCTGTTAGATAGGTATAGATTTCGTATTGAGCCCTCACTACTGGTTGGGCCGCATCATCCCGTTTACCTTTTAAATCACTATTCATGATGCTAGCTTTGACATTATCCTGCCATTGGAGATTCAGGAAATCTTTTATCTCCCGCTGAATTTTTTTGTCGTATATTGGGCAAGCCACCTCTACCCGGCTATCTAAGTTTCGGGGCATCCAATCTGCTGATGAAAGATAATATTTCTCTTCCCCGCCGGCACAAAAAACAAACAAACGAGTGTGTTCAAGAAATTTATCGACGAGACGTTTAGCTTGAATATTCTCACTTAGTCCCTTAACTTGAGGAATCAGGGAGAACATTCCGCGCACCATAAGCTTGATCTTCACACCAGCATTGCTGGCTTTATAAAGCTTCTTAATGATTTCCTCGTCGACTAGATTGTTTAGCTTAATAATCATATACGCTTGTTTACCATTCCTGGCATTGCTTATTTCATTGTCGATGAGCTTGATCAGTTTTTGACGCATATTAGATGGCGACACCAAAAGATGTCTAAACGATGCTCTTTTATAATGGGCTTCAAGCCCTTCAAATACTTTCTGCACTTCGTTGGTAATGCGGGGATCAGCCGTAAACAAACCGTGGTCGCTGTAAACCAGAGCTGTTGCTTCATTGAAATTGCCGGTGGCGAGGTTCGCATAGAGCACGGTGGTTTTTTTCTCTTTTCTACTAATCAAGATCATTTTTGCATGTACCTTTACTCCGGCCATACCATAAATGACTTTCACACCCTCTGCCTCAAGTTTTTCAGACCATTGAATATTTGGCTCTTCGTCAAATCTGGCTTGCAACTCCATCACCACTGTAACGGTTTTACCATTTTTTGCTGCATTAATTAAGGCGTTAATTACATTCGAATTGTTTGCAACGCGGTAAAGAGTCATTTTAATGTCCGTAACTCTGGGATCGATAGCCGCCTCCCGTAAGAAATCGATCACATAGGCAAATGTTTGATAGGGATAATGAAGTAAAATATCCCGCTTTTTAATATTTTTGAAGAAACTCCTCTGGGACTCAATATCCCGGTGTGAAAGCGGAATCCTGTTGGTTTCTTGCAAATGAGACGAACCGAGGTTGGGAAAGTCGATCAGGTCTTTTAAATTTAGATACCTGCTTTCTGAAATTAAGTCACTATCTACCTTATTGAGTCTGAGCTTCTTAACGAGGAGTCTCAAGAAACTTTCCGGAATTTGACTATCATATCCAAAGCGCACGGGTCTCCCGGATTTCCTCTGCTCCAATCCTTTGGATATCTTGCGCATATAACTGTCCTCTAACCCACCATTTATATCCAGTTCCGCATCTCTGGTCAGTTTGATCGAATAAGCCTCGAGGCGATCATACTTAAAGATGGCAAAAACATCCGCCAAACAATAACGGATAACGTCATCAAGAAACATGATATATTGGCTTGCTCCAACAGGTGGAAGAGTCAAGAAACGTGGCAGCACATCTGTTGGGATTTCAATCAAGGCATGTCTGGCAGTGGTACCCTTATCTCTCAACAAACGGATTGCCAGATAAATTGACCCGTCTTTTAATTTTGAGGTGCGGTGGCCATTTATCATCAGCGGAACGAGTCTTGGACGAACCGTTTGACGAAAGGTGTTCCTAACAAACTCTGCCTGTTCGGAATTGAGGCGCTTCTCATCAACAACAATAATGTTCTGTTGTTCTAACTCCCCCAGGATTTGCTGATAAATTTTTTGGAAGTTAGTCTGCTGTGTGAGAATCGTTTCCTGGATCTTTTTCAAAATTTCGTTCGGGTCTTCATTGAGTATCTTTGCAGCTTTTTTTCCCAGAAGGACTAATCTTTTTAAATTCGCTACTCTGACTCGAAAAAATTCGTCCAAATTAGATGAAAAGATCCCCAAAAACTTGATCCTCTCCAGCAACGGAACGGTGGTATCAGCTCCTTCCTGCAAAACTCTGCCGTTAAAGGCAAGCCAGCTGATTTCTTTATTTTGAATTTTTATTTTCACGATAAAATGAGTAAACCTTACTTTTATTCCGCGATCGACATACTAGTATATTTCCGGCACAAAGGTCTGATCTTGAATCGGAGGACGCACATAATTTTTTCCATCTTGTCTCGGCGGCAATTTCATGGGTTCAGGGGTCAAATCCTTATACGAGATCATGCTCAAAAGATGTTTAATGCAATTCAGGCGTGCACGCTTCTTCACGTCGGCATTCACCACCCACCACGGCGCTTGCTTAATATCCGTATGCGCGAACATATCGTCCTTGGCTTTGGAATACTCAACCCATTTTTCGCGAGACTTTAGATCCATCGGACTCAGTTTCCAGCGTTTGACCGGGTCAAGGATACGGCCTTGAAATCGGCGCTCCTGCTCTTCATCGCTTACAGAAAAATAGTATTTGATCAAGATGATGCCAGAACGTACGAGCATGCGCTCAAATTCCGGGACTGATCGAAAAAATTCCTGTACCTGCTGGTCAGTGGCAAAACCCATCACCCGCTCGACACCCGCCCGATTGTACCAACTGCGATCAAACAGCACCATCTCACCTGCCGTTGGAAGATGCGGCACGTATCGTTGAAAATACCATTGCGTTTCCTCTCGCTCGGTCGGTGTCCCCAACGCCACAACCCGGGCGATGCGGGGGTTCAAGCGTTGGGTAATCCGTTTAATCACCCCCCCTTTCCCGGCCGCATCACGTCCTTCAAAAATCACCACCACTTTCAATCTCCTGGCTTTGATCCATTCCTGTAATTTCACGAGTTCCACTTGTAGTTTAGCCAGTTCTTTCTCATAGACTTTATTCTTAATTTTTTTTATCTTTTGTCTGTCTTCGTTTTTTTTGGGTTTGTGGTCGGCGTCTTTTTTCATCATGATTTCAGCAGAACCATTAATACCTGCATCCTTAGGCTGAATTTCTACTCCTCGACTTCACCTCCATCTCCTTGGCCATGTCTACTTCCGGTAACTACTCCGGCTTAGAGTGTTAACTTGTCGAATGTCGAGAGAGAAATTCGGGCTGTCGATAAACTTCTTCGCCCTTTCATTCACTTTGAATCGTTCACGGGCTTCCAGGAGGGTTAGTTCAGTGTCCAGGACTCCCTTTTCGTAAATTAACTCATCCGCGTAACCAGGCAGGATCAGTTTCCAACTAAAGGACGACCACTTTCCCGGGTTTAGCTTGTTTGCATGCTCATATAGGTTAGTCGCGCAGTTGCTTGTGAACGTATTATAAAATTCCGGTGACTCCCTGAGCTTGTTCGCCCGTTCAAGCATATCTACAAAGAGGGCGCGGATACGTTCTTTGCCGGTCTTGATGGGGAAGACATAAACCGGATCATCCCAGTATACGGCACGCAAACCGACCAAATCACGTTCATCTCCAATCACATAGATCAATTCATAGGTGTTTACAAGCCCTTTCAGTATTGAATAGCTTTCTCCCGGCTCTTTTCGCGCCTCCACCGAAATGGAAACAAACTGCGAATCCGCAAAGCCAAAGCTAAGGAAACCGTGTGCCGGACCGCGCCAACCCGGCACAAACGGTGACAGCACAAACCACACCGATTCGATCTTCTCGAGATCGAATATTCTATCCTGGTAGGCAGGCGTAAACTCACCCCCAGACCGGTAAGAAAAATTACGGATATTCTTTACGTGCACCAAAGTGCCGCTAAACTCAGCAGACGGCATAACGGCATGTTCCGTCTTCCATTCACGGTCATTGGAGGGCGAAATAAAGATCAATCTAATGACTACGTAAAGTAGTAATGTCAGAGCTGCTGCCCCAAACAGGTACTTTACTCTGAATCTCATTTTTTGTGCCATCTAACAATTTCCTCCGGCGATTCCTAAAATTCAATGATAAACTCTAAAAATATGATTGGCTTTTCTGCCGTCATTTGGTGATCAACATCCTGTTCGACACCCATATCGTTATCAGAACTTAAACCCAACATTCAAATGTGTAATAAAATCATGACGGCTGCCATGCATGGCTGAGACTTCTAAGGGTCCGAATGGCGTAATGAGACCCAAAGTCAACCCGATACCCGATTCATATCGATCGTTCGCAAAAATATCGAAATCCCACTCATCAAAAACATTGCCGGCATTGGCTCGGGCTACCAGGAACGCCTTGCTCGCAAACTCGTACTGTAAGGCGAGATGAAAGGATTGCAAGTGCTTGCCAAAGAGTTCCTGAGACTCCAGGCCAACGAATGAAGTTCGCGTCATTTCGCGCTCAAGCAGCAGTGCCGGCGTGTCGAGTCCCCCCAGAATAAAAGGATAGTGTGCAGGCAAACCATCCCCGTTGCTGGTACCCAAAACTACTTCGGCGTGCAGCGCCAGCCGTCGGCTCAAGGGCAGCGCGAGCTTGACGTCGGCAAAATTACGAGAGAAAGTGGCGTCACTACCAAAATCGCGGTCCGCAATTTCATGCCGGGAAAATATGGACAACCCACTCGTCGGAAAGTAGGTGCGGTCTAACAGGTCTAGTGAGAAAACACCGACCAATGCAACGAACTCCTCAGTGACCGACTGGAAATTGAACAGGGCGAGTTCAGGATTGATATCTGCATATTCAACTCTGATCCCAACCCCAAGGCCAAATTTGTTCGAAAAAGCACTACCAAAGAGAATCTCAGCAAACCCTGCATTAATGTTCAGCCGTGCCTTACCATTATCGCCGAAATGAATGTCGACGAAATCATCGATGTAGCTAGCTCGCGTTTGTATCCCCAATCGTGAGAGTAAACCGGGATGTATGAAATAGCGAGCAGCCAACTGGACACGGCTTCCGACTAGAAAGTCCAAACTAAGTTGGGAACTTTTTCCGAGAACGTTACGAAGCACCGTATTAAAGATTGCCGACAGGTTGTCTCTACTGTTGTAGTTCAGGCCCGTGCGGAAGAAAGTTCGATTCTTTTCTACTACCCTGATCTCCAGCACATAGGCATCGTTATCTTGATCGAGTTTGTATGTGACTCTTTCAAAAAACTGCGTGTTATAGATGCGGTCGATGGCTCGCTCAATTTCTTTCAGATTTGTTCGTGCAGGAACCTTCAGATTGATTTGTGAGAACAGGAGCTTCGACTCCACTTTCTTCAGTCCGTCAACTTTGATTTCCTTAAGTAAGATAGCGTCAACATCGATTTGTGAAAAGTCGGCGACTCTCTGACTGGCTCCCTGCAGTGAATCTGCCAATGCCTGCAACTGCGGCAATACCGCCCGTGCTGCCGCTTCGCCGCGAGCAATAATTTCCGGCGCTTTTGCAAAATCGACTGCTGATAGGCCCTCAAGATCCGGCACAATCAAAACATCGCACAGCTTACGTTGTCTCGTTGTGGACTCAGCGTCCATAAAGCCCATAGCTTGGCCGAGGATGGCACCCAATGACGTCAAATCCTCCCGCCCGTGCAAACCCGCCCCGACGTCCACCCCAATAATAATATCTGCACCAAGGGCCCTAACCTCCTCCACGGGAAAATTCCGCACCAGCATGCCGTCGACCAGCAAGTGATCATCGATTTCAACCGGGGTGAACACGGAAGGAATCGACATACTTGCCCGCATGGCTTCCGGCAAATAACCGTGGTCGAGGACAACTACTTCTCCGGTCACGATATCCGTCGCAACACAGGCAAACGGTATGGGAAACTGCTGAAAATCAGAAACATTATGATAGGGCAGCGTCAAACGCTCAAATAATTTTGAAATTTTCTGTCCGGCAATGAGTCCCGTTGGCAGACCAAGCGCAAGGCCATAGAGTGGCAGAGAAAGCATGTAGCGCCCATCCAGCATCTTTGACTCGATGGCCAGATCCCGCCTGCGGATACGATCACGAAACAGGTTCTTCCAGTCCGTTGCCGTTACTAGCTCCTCCAACTCGCCTACACTGTAGCCGATAGCGTACAAACCGCCGACGATACTGCCCATACTGGTTCCGGTAATGAAATCGATAGGAAGCCCGATCTCCTCCAGCACCTTGATCACGCCGACATGGGCAAAACCCTTGGCGCCGCCTCCGCTCAAGGCCAGGCCAATTTTCGGTCTTTCCTGAGCACGAGCTTCAGTGCCTACTAAAAAAGTAACCAATACGATAAAGAGCACCCGCTGCCAAAACCCGGGCGACCTTTTGAATATATTTTTTCTGGTCATCATCGATCTATAGCGGTTAGGTTTGTCGTGATTCCTAGTATAATGATTCCTAATTAACCGGGCAATATACAGTGTTAGCGTGTTCAGGTGTTAAAGTGTTTACGTATTTTATCAAGTTGATTAATTTCAAGATATTAGCACCTGAACACTCGAACACACAAACACGAGAACACTTTTACCCACATTGCAACGTTATTTCGAAAACGCTCTACTAGTTATATATTTCAATGGCAAGTATGTGCTCTGGCATTTGCTTGCTCCTGCCTAATATTCATCAAACGGCGGGAACGGCAAGCAGCGGGCATTCCGAAAGCCGCAAAACCCTCTGCGTCACGCTACCCCGGAGTGCGTCCAGAAAGCCCTCCCGCCCCGCTGTGGACATCATAATCAGATCCACGGAGCGCTCCTTAGCTAACTTAACAATTTCATCAACCACATTTCCGCTGCGACTGACTTGTTCCCATGAGCACAAAGGAATCTCTGGCAGAATCAGGTTTGGCGCCTTTCCGCCTTGGTCGACATGGACCAGTATTATTTCTGTCGGCTGCTGGAAAGCCCTGGCTGCCCTGGCTGAGTACTCAATCGCAGGCAGTGGACTCGGAGATGAATCAACCGGGACCAATATCCGCTGCAATGACATGGTTCCATCCTTTGGTGAGACAAAGCCACGTGTTTTATGGGGAACGAAAAGTGTCATGGTCTTAGATTTAAAAGCAATCTGCTCTGCATCTGAGGAACGCAGCCATGATGGTAACGCCTCCCGATCAGGAGTTGCAATCACAATCAGATCCGTTGCATGCTGCTCAAGGTACTCCAAGGCCGCGGACAGAGCATCACGCCCTACTGAATTCACTTGCCGTGTCCGGACCCCCAGCTCCTTAAAGACGGCTGCTTCCGGACTCCCCTCCTTTAGAAGCCCCCAGCGTTCCAGCGTGGAACGCACTGCGGGGAAGTTCGTCCATGTATCCTGGTCCCCCCAGACGTGAAGAATCGTTAGGCGCGTTTTGCGAATCAAGGCAATTGCCAGGGTATGTGCAAACGCCTTTTCACTCTCCTGCGAAAAATCCGACAGATGGAATACCGAATTGACCAGAGGCGCATTGAAAACTTCGACATGATTCATTGCCATTACCTCATATTCACTATTTTATTTGGCCTCTTCCAGAACAAGAAAGGTGCGGATAATCCGACCTCAGCCAGTAGAATCTATTAACCTTCGTTATTACAATTTTCTTGGTGTCCCATGATTTCCAAAATCACACCCCCGGCTGCTTGTCGTCCCGCCCGCTCAAGAGCCTTAGTAAACAGTCCAGCAATGACCGTTGTTGCCAGATAGGATACGTCAGCAACGTGACTACTCCAGCTCGAAAACCACATAACGCATTTGTCCTAGTCTCTCAACATGAACTGCAACCGGATCGTAGCGGCCGAGGTTTTTCAAGAATGTTCGTAATTCCGCCAATGAACCTATCGGCTGATTGTTTATGGCATGAATGACATCGCCGGGAACAAACTGATCTTGTTCATATAAAAGATTGGAACGGCTTGCCACCACAACACCGCTTTTCTTTCTCAGAGTCGGAAGCATTTTCGCAATTGTCTCGCTCATATCCAAACCCAGAATGCCGAGTTGTGGTATAAGATTTTTCTCCGGACTGACGAGATCGGAGAAACGCTCCGGATCATCCGGCTGTTCCACGATGGCCACCTTGACCATTTTGTTGACTGTTTTACGCTGAATTTCCAGAATGACATCATCACCTATCGCTACCTTGTACAGATTAACATCGAATTGGCGGGCGTTTTCCATTCTTTTGCCATTGAGACTCAGAATGATGTCGCCAACTCTTAGCCCGGCCTTCTCTGCCGGACTGAAATGCATCACATCGGCAATGAGGACTTGTCCTGAGTTCGGAAGGTCGAGGGCCTGAGCTAGCAGCGGCGTAATAGTCTGCGCATTCACGCCGATGATCCCCCTCCGGACGCGTCCGCTGGCGCGAATCTGCTCATAGACGTTTTTGACGATGTTACTGGGGGCAGCGAAACCGATGCCCTCACTGCCGCCGGATTGCGAGAGAATCAAAGTATTGATGCCGATGACTTCACCGCGAGTATTGACCAACGGACCACCGCTGTTTCCCGGATTGATGGGCGCATCGGTCTGAATGTAGACCATGGGATCTCCGGTCCGCAACTGGCGAGCCGTTGCGCTCACGACACCCATGGTCACGGTATTCTGCAGCCCAAGGGGACTTCCAAAAGCCAGAACCAGTTGACCGCTGCGTACTTCGTCTGAATCTCCCAGGATCAAAACGGGCAGGTTGCTTTCCTGAACCTTCAAAACCGCCAAATCGGTTTCCCGGTCAATGCCAACAACCTGGGCGCCAACGATCTTGCCCCTGGGTTTAAGAATGGAACTGGCATCAGCGCGCTTTTCCTGAACGGCAAGGATAACCTGAACACGCCTCGCTCCGTCGACGACATGGGCATTTGTTACAATGTAGCCAGTCGGATCCAGAATAACGCCTGAGCCCGAACCTCTTTGTTTCGTAAACACGGCTGCCGAGCCATTGCCGGTCGGGATATAGCCCGTAACGAGGATCTGCACAATGGCCGGACTGACTTTTTTCGACAAAGCTTCGAATTCCTCACTCAGTTTGCTCAGGGTAAGGAGCGCTTTTCGATTCTGGCTGTAGGATATGGAATGCCCTGACCACAGGAAGGTTATTGCCAGGGCCAGGCAAATTGTGTTTTTGATATTCATTAATTAATTCCTTTTAAAAGATTTAATCAGATCAACTTATTCGGCCACCGGTTCCTGTGGAGTTTCTCTCGCCTTAGCCTTTGTCTTGGTCTTCGCCAGGAAGTTTTGAGTTAGCGGTCGAACCGTTTTCTTGATAGCCTTTTTCATTTTTGGACCTGTGTCCGGATCGGCTTCAACGAAGATACGCATTAGATCTTCAGTCAATCGCGCTGTCAGAGCCTTCTTCTTTTCGTCCAACTGTGCCTTTTCCATGTTTGGATAATCAAAGAACTTGAGAATTCCTCTGCCTGCTGCAATTTTGGTCCAGGAAATATTGTTAAAATCAAAGCGCACAACCGCGCAGCCGGGCAATGCATCAGTAAAATCCTTCCGTAAGTAGTGGGCAAACTCCATTAGAAGCGGGTCATGCCCAAAAACCATAACCGACTGGAATTGATCATCCAGGCTGCGCACATCCTCCAGGAGTGCCTCATTACTTGAGGCGTTGTTAGCCTCATAGAGGATTTTGCTCAAAAGGATCTTATCCTTTGGGTATTTAATTGCTTTAGCAAATACCCGGGCCGTTTGAAGGGCTCGTTTCGCCGGACTTGAAACCAGCAAGTCAGGTAGCATGCCATTTTTTTTGAGCTTCTTAGCCATTTTCATGGCTTCTTTTCTACCGTTCTTGTTCAGAGCGCGTTTCCGGTCTGGAGACTTCGGCTTGCCTTTAGCGGCAGCTGCGTGACGAACTAGATATATTGTTTTCATGACTTTTCCTCTTTTGTGAATAGTTTTCTTA
>SMXC01000021.1 GCA_004356825.1 Caldithrix sp. | reverse complement strand
TATCAACGGCGTGAAGTTGTGAATATTCTTGGCCCCCTGGGCCGGGGATATGACATTCCTCCGGATTTACAGATCGCACTTCTTGTGGGAGGTGGGCTTGGAGTAGCCCCCCTCCCTTTTTTATGTGAAGAAATTCGAAAATTGGGAAAATCTGTTGAGGTGTTTCTTGGCGCAAGCTCGGAAAGTGAATTGTCGATGGTCGGGGCTTTTAGAGATTTGGGCAGTGAGGTTTTCCTCGCCACGGAAGACGGTAGCCTTGGAAAACGCGGGTTGGTTACCGAAATTCTGCTGGAACGTTTGAACCAGATACCGTCATTGCAAGGCGTCTATCTCTATAGTTGCGGGCCAAACCCGTTTTTGCAGGCGATGATGAACCTTTCCGAAGAGCGAGGTATTGTGGGAGAAGTCGCAATCGAAACCATGATGGGATGCGGATTTGGGATTTGCGTCGGATGTCCGGTGCGGGTGAGGGATGGCAGGGTGGGAGAGGGATTGTTCAAGTTGACCTGCATTGACGGGCCGGTATTTAATACTACGGAGATTTTGCTCGATGGCTGACCTTTCCGTTCAAATAGGATCGTTGAAACTAAAGAACCCGGTGCTGGTCGCTTCCGGCACGTTTGGCTACGGCAAAGAAAGCGCTGCTCTGGTCAATCTGGACAAATTGGGCGGCATTGTCACCAAGTCGGTGAGCCCAAAACCGAGGGATGGCAACCCACCGCCGCGAATCGTCGAGCTGCCTGCAGGAATGCTTAATTCTATCGGTTTGCAAAATGTTGGAGTGGAAGCGTTTGTAAAAGAAAAGTTACCATTCTTGAAAACAGTAGATACGGCACTAATCGTAAATATTGCCGGCAGTACATCCAAGGAATTCCTCACCGTTGTCCACCGGCTGGAAAGTGAAGAAGGAATCGACGGCTACGAACTAAATTTTTCTTGTCCGAATGTAAAAGAGGGCGGCTTGGAATTCAGTCAAGATCCCAAAGTAACCGCGCAGGTCACCGCGTTCATTCGGAAAGCGACCAAACGTCCTCTGATCGTAAAGCTGACACCAAACGTGACGCGCGTCAGCGAAATCGCCCGGGCTGCAGCCGACAGCGGAGCAGATGCGGTTTCATTGATTAATACTTTGGTAGGTATGTCTGTAGATGTCGAGTTAGGCCGCCCAAAAATAAACACAATTACCGCCGGTTACTCCGGGCCGGCCATCAAGCCGATTGCCTTAGCTAAAGTTTATGAAGTTGCACAACATGTGACGATTCCGATTATCGGAATCGGCGGCATTATGAATACACAGGATGCTTTGGAATTTTTGATTACGGGCGCCACCGCGATTGAAGTTGGCACAGCGAACTTCCTCGACCCGAGGACGGGAGAAAGGATTGCGGCAGAATTGTCTGATTATTGTGAAGAGCACAATCTGGCTTCAATTTCTGAATTAGTTGGTTCACTCAAAACCTAACGCGGACGAGCCGCAAATCCCAAAAGACAATTTATAAATTGCAAGCTTGTCCCCGAATGTTCCCCGATTAAAGAATTCAGGGACAAGTTTAGTCGGGGATAAAACTCAAATACCGCATCCAATACCAATAAAACTATAGCTTACAGTGATTTTGTTTGAAATCTAAAAATCGGGTTTTTGGAATATTATTTTGTTATTCGGGATTTGATATATGTGATTTCAATTTCTGCCAATATGTGGCAGCAATGACCTGTCAGTTACTACATGGACACAGAGTACACAAAGAATCACAGAGCTGCACTAAGAAAAAAGTAAGTACTGAATTTTGTTTATCTTCGTGCTCTTGGTAATCTTCGTGATCCTGTGTCCCAAATACAAAAATAAGGAGGGAGCGTGGGATTAGAAACGCTTGGCACTCGATCGCTGGTCTCGCTGGTCTTTGGACCGGCTATTCTAATATCGGCATGGATTGGCGGCTATATCTTTTTAGGCCTTGTCACCATAATGGTCATTTTGGCCATGCACGAGTTCTACAATTTATCTGTTCAAAAAAATGTCCGGCCGCAGAAGATTCTCGGAATTGCCGCTGGAGCGGGTCTATGCCCCCTGCTTTATTTTAATCAACTCCAACATCTTTGGATTTGGCTCTCCGCATCGTTTCTCGTCATTCTCATCATCGAGCTTTTTAGAAATAAAGGAAGCGCGATTTTGAATATCGCGACCACTCTCCTGGGAATATTTTTTGTCGCATTAACCTTTGGGTTCCTGCTTTTAATCCGGGAAGTACCTAACCCGGCTGGTTATAAACTAGGCGGGGACCTGGTCATTTTAATTTTTGCTTCAGTTTGGGTCTGCGATTCGGCGGCTTATATGCTGGGTTCTAAACTCGGCAAGCACAAACTTTTTGAACGGGTTAGCCCTAACAAAACGGTGGAAGGAACGGCCTTTGGATTTCTTTTTGCAATTTTGACCGCCTGCATTTGCCAATTGACTTTCTTGTCTGAAATCAGTTTGGTTGACGCTTTAGTGATTGGCGCGATTTGCGGAAGTTTTGGGCAGGTGAGTGACTTAATTGAATCTTTGTTTAAAAGGGATGCCGGCGTGAAAGACGCCTCAAATCTGATTCCCGGGCATGGTGGAGTTTTAGACCGGTTTGACAGTGAGATTTTAGTCGCGCCGGTGGTTTATTTTTATTTGCGGTTTGTGGTGTTTTGAAAAAATATGGTTTAGACGTGTAGGGTTCATTTTCCCGCATAAAGAGATTATTTCGGATTAGTGGCAAATACCGTCAATTCAGTGATAAAACCCCGATCCTCCATTTCCAGTGCAGAACAAATAGCATGCGCAATATCGCCCCCTTGAAGTTTGGTCGGATTGAATGAATATGGCTCCCGGCCGGAGTTAGCGGTAAAATGAGTTTGAACTTCACTCGGGTTAATCAATATAATCCTGACATTGTACTTTCGCAATTCTGCCCGCCAGCATTCGGTCATCGCTTTTAAGGCAAACTTGGTTCCTGAGTAGGCGGTGCTGCCGGCGCCTCCTTTAAGACCTGAAGTGGAACTGATATTGACAATATTTCCGCAGCTTTGCTTTTTAAAAATCTTTGCTGCCTCACGGGCCATCATCATGGCTCCGGTCACATTTGTGGCAAATACCTGGTTAAACTTTTCCACGTCTATATCTTCCAGGAGGTCGAAGTAACCATATCCCGCATTGTTTATCAAAACGTCTAATCTGCCGTACTTTTCCATAACAAATGCATAAATCTGCTTCACATCTGTTTCTTTAGATACATCGCCCTGAAGGGTGACCAGACCCTGTTCCTGCCCGGCTGCATCTAATCGCGATTTATCCCGGGCGTTTATGAGGACAATGGCACCTTTTGATTTTAGTTTGATGGCCGTGTCCAGTCCGATACCCTGGCTGCCACCCGTGACCAGGACAATCTTATCCTTTAAATTCATTCATTCTTCTCCTTTCCGGGTTCGAATCCTATATTCCATTCGAGAGCGCTCAAACGTACCGCATAACGATTGGTTTCATTTTTAGTGGGTATTAGGCATTGTTCTAACCCGCCATTCTATCGAAGTAAAATCATTTTTTTTGATTGGCTGTAATTTGCTGAGTTCAACTGATAGATGTAAATGCCGCTCGGAACTAATTCTCTTAAACTATCCGTTCCGTTCCAGGTAACTATATAGGAACCCACCTCTTTGTTTCCAGAAACCAGATCCTTGATCTTCTGCCCCAGTAGGTTATAAACGATTAAGCTAACAAAAGACTCAACCCTAACTTCGAACTGTATTACGGTTGATGGATTGAAGGGATTTGGGTAACTCTGATGTAGTACAAATTCACCCGGAAGAAATTTAACAACATCAGCAGGCTCAATGCCGGTCGGATGGCCCAGTCTCCATTCATTGAATAAGGTCTGTAACGAATCAATGGGATCGAAACTCCCCCCCTATTATCCTCGGTTTGTACTTCAATATCCAGGAAAAATGTTCCGGTGGTATCCTGTGGCCGGGCAACTTTTATGAAGGCTGCACTTGAGGAAATGCCTGCGTTCAGACACCTGGTGTCCGCACCGGGAACTTTAGCGCCCTGTAAAGCCGACATCAATTTGTCCGCCAGATCCCCGGCGGTAGTTAAGAATCTTACTTCCATGGAGTCTAATATTTGCGGGCCCTGCAATATGTTGCCTTGAATAGCGTAATTTTTCGCTAGTATATGATTCTTATAATTACGACAATTGCTTCCAGTGAAAGCGGCCGTTCTGCCATTGTCAACAAGATCTATAATTCCATACTGTCTTCTTGAAGAATCGCCAGTAGCATCTTTTGTAACCAATGAATCGATAATTTGTTGTGGCGCAAACCCCTGCTGCATTAAACTCCTTGCATAGTTTTGATTCTCTGCGACCCAATCGCATTGAGAATTTATCGCCCCAAGGCCTGGCAAGAGATCGCCGATCCTCAAGACGAGACGAGTGCACGAAGCCCCAGTACTACCAACCTCATTGGTAATTGTATCAACGGCGACGATTGAAAATGTATCTTGTGCTGTTAGGTTAACTGATAAAAATACTGAAATCAAAAATATCAATTTAGGGCAACTCATGATCTTCCTCAGAAACTCCGGCGAATCGTTTGAAATAACCAGTGTAAAAAATCATTCCCTAAACCACAATCTTCCCGTTCTCAACAATCAACTTGCCGTCAACCCTTAGGGTCGGCTTCAGCAAGATCCCTTTTATGGCTTGCACCATTTTGGCGTGAACTTTAGTCGTTTTGTTCTGGCCGAATGAGATATGAATGGCGCCGAGGGTTTTTTCATCCTCTTGTGCAGAATTGCCTAATTTAACGCAGGGATTTGTGCCGACTCCGAATTCATAAATTTGTCTCCCGGCCGGTCCAAACTTTCGAATTGCCTTTCTGAGTTCGTTTGCTTCCTGTCCGCCTTTTATTTGAGTAATCTCACCTTCCTTAATATTAAGCGTAATGGGATTTGCCAACTTTTTCGTACCGGCGACGCGGTCGATGGTCACAACACCGTTGATATATTTGTGGTTGAGAATGACACGGGCTTCTCCCGCCGGCAGACTTGCAAATTCACCCGCTTGCTGCACCACGCCGGTTTCAGCGATCCCCTTTATTCTGGAAATCGTGAGCCAGGCTTCAGTGCCGGACGGAGATTGCAGTTGCAGAGATTTGCCAATTGAAAATAAATCGGAAATCTTGCGACTAATGTTGGTAATTTTCTTGTAGTTGGTTTCAAAAGTACGCTCGGTTAGCGTTCTTGTGGCATTTTGCAAAACCAGGATTCGCGAACCATTTTGGCGGGCTTTATCAAAAGTTTGTTCATCAAGTGCCTTTGAGGTGAGGATCAAGCAAGCGTTTGCTTGCGCTAATGCTCCTTGGACTGCTTCGGGGAGTTGGTTGTCCGTGCCGTTTGAAAATTTTAGCAGCAGCGAATTCTTCGATATTCTTATGGCGGTTTTCCAGATCGTTTCGCCAACGTCTGCTAATGATTTGTCGGTTACAATCAGCAGACTTTCGTCCGGCTTTAGATCAAAGCAGTTTTTCAGAACAGCTCGGGTTGACTTTGCTAACGGGATCATAAATCAGGCCGCTCTAGGTAAAAAAATAATTTCGATAAAACTCCTTGATGCGGTACTTGCCAGTCATCTCAAGGATGACTGGCAAGTCTTTCAATCAGCATTGCAGCGCCACATAAGCAAAAACTTTAGCGTCATCTAAAATGTTTTCTATTTTGACGTATTCATTGGGCTCATGCAGGGTTTCGTCCTGGGTTGCCCACACGACCGAGTTAAAACCGGCCTCGCGAAAGAATGCCGCAACCGTTCCACCACCGATTCCCTTTGGCTCGGTCTCCACATTCCGAATTTCGGAAATGGCAAGTTGTATCGCTTTCACCACGGGAGCATCGACCGGAGTGGGAGGGGCGGCTCTGAGTTCTTGCGGTGAAGTCACTGCAATAGAAACGCCATGCTTTTCTTCTACTTTTTTGCAGACTTCTTTAACATTTTTCCACAAATCATCGACGTCGTAATTCGGCAAGAGGCGGCAGTCGTAGTAAAAGATATCCTCGCCGGGAATGGTATTTACGTTTGGTACGTTGGCCTCTTTTCGGGTCGGCTCAAATGTGCTGATTGGCGGGTCAAAAACAGGGTCTGAGGCATTGAAAGTTGTGTGTAGATTGTCTAACGCTACGATTAAATTTGCGCCGGCTTTATGAGCGTTGATGCCAAGTTCCGGGGTCGAACCGTGGGTCTGTTTTCCCAGCACTTCAAACTTAAACCAAATAATACTTTTTTCAGCAACTTCAACCAAAGTTCCGTCTTCGTTTCCGGCGTCGGGAATGAGAAAGAAGTCTTCTTTTCTGAACAGGTCTTTGTGATTTTCTAAAAGGTACTGGATACCGTAATGGCTGCCGGTTTCTTCGTCCGCGACAAAAATGAGACCGATGCTTTTTTCCGGCTCAATACCTTCGTCAAGAAATGCTTTGACCGTTAACAAAGAGGAAACGATAGCCTGTTGATTATCTTCGGTACCGCGGCCAAATATTTTACCATTTTCAACTCTGGTGGTCCAGGGATCGCCGTTCCACTTGCTCAGATCTCCTGGTGGCACGACATCCATGTGTGACATAATCCAGAGGATGCTGTCGCTGCTTTTCCCCTTGAATTTTGCAATGAGATTGGGTCTGTGGCCGGCGCTAACCCTGTCGTCCGGGGCATTGTAGAAATTGGTGTCTTTGCAGTGAAGTTCATTTTTCAGGTAGGAGTGAATGAACTCGGATTTTTTCTGTTCACCGTCCCCGTCGCTTTCAGGGGCAAGGGCCGGGATGGCTGTTAGTTCTTTTTCCAGATTGATTGCGTCATTTCGGTAACCATCGATTCGTTTACAAATCTTTTCTAAAACAGTCTTGTCCATTCAAACCCAGGTAATCGATTTGCTTTTTTCCAAACTCTGAAAAAAGTGGGTGAGCCTTTGATGAACGGGATCAACTTTCGAACCGAATTTTTTTGACATACTATTCGCGATTTCTTTGAAATCTCTCATGCCGTCGCACTGCTGCCAGACAAAAGTGCCGATTGCATCGAGATTTAACCGGTAATTAGGCTCGACCATTTTTGACGCCAGCCATTTACCGAGAATGTGAGTGCCAAATTTCGGGACTAAAATCACAGTGAAACCGATGCCGTTTGTTTCCCATTTGCGGTTCCATTTGGGACGTTGGGGCGGTATTTGTTTTTCAGGCATTTTTATATGTAACCTTGAGAAATATTCAAGTTAAAGTGATAAAGATTACAAGAAGACTTTAACACTTTAACACCCGAACACGATAACACTTTTTATTTGCAAGTATTCAAGTGTTAAAAGTATTCAGGTTTTAAAGTTCGCGGTAGTCCGAGAACTCTGGCGAGTCTGGGACTTTAACAACTTTAACTTAGCTCTTCTTGTTGTTTAAGGACATTCACCGAGGTTTTATAAAGTCCGAACATCACGATTGCCAAAAGCGCAATACCTATAATATTCCAGCTATGAACACCGAAGAACGCCAAAACATCATTTCTTTCATAGATTACGATCGGGATAGCCATCAAAATACCCACGAGCGCTTCACCTGTGATGAGGCCGGCCGAAAATAGCAAACCGTTACGCAGGCCCGATTTGGTTTTCTCTGCGGCAGCTTCTTTCTTATCTTCCGGCACTGTCTTTTCATTTTTCCTCAGCGCTCTTTCTGCAGTCCATGCCAGAATACCGCCCAATAGAATTGGAACTTCAAGCTGAAATGGCAAATAAATCCCCACTGCTACTGCCAGAACCGGAGTTCTAAAAGCGCTGCCTCTTTTCTCGAGGTAGAGATCTAAAATGATTATCCCCACAGCTATTGCCATCCCCCAGGAGACGATTCCCCAAGGCAGACCCGCGCCAAATACGCCAGTCGCAACGGCGGCCATCAGGGTTGCCTGTGGCGCTGCCAGGGGGTTGGGATGCGTTGCGGTGGGTTCGCCAATCCCGTAAGCATTCAAAAGAAGCGTTAGAATGGGGGCCATGACGAATGCAGCGGCGGCAACGCCGACTACCTGCATGATTTGTTGCTTAAACGGGGTTGCACCAAGAATACGTCCGGCTTTGAGGTCTTGCAGATTATCACCGGCTATGGCGGCGGCGCAGGCTACCACGGCGCCGATAAATATCGCCGAAGCCGGGCCCGTGACGCTGCCTGTGCCCAACCATACCAACAGCAATAATGACGAGGTCAAGATAGTAGCGATGGTTACGCCCGAAATAGGATTATTGGAAGAACCCACCAAACCGGCCATGTATCCGGCAACTGAAGAAAATAGAAAACCGGCGATCAGCATAATCGTCGCCATAAAAAGCGACAAGAGTATGTTACCGGTAAAATAATTAAAAATAAAAAAAAGCGGGATTACAGCAAAAAGAATTGCTGCGCCAACCCATTGCATGGGGGTGTCCCTTTCCGTTCTTATGATTGTCCGGCCACTCTTCTTTTGTTTGTAAGCTTCTATTCCTGATTTAATCCCGCTCACGAGGCTTTTGCGGAGACGAATTAATGCCCAGATTCCTCCGACCATCATCGCGCCAACGCCGAGATACCTGGTCTGGGTTGACCACATCGTGTTTGCCAAATCAACGGCCGATTCGCCCGCGGGTATGCCTCCTTGCATGGCAGTCAAAATAGGAATGAAGATGTACCAGTTGATGGCCCCGCCGAGAAAGATTAAGACAGCGATATTCAAGCCAACAATATAGCCCACCGCAACGAGAGCCGGCGAGAGATTAGAACCCGCATAAGCAACGGTTTTGCCTACTGCCATCGCCGTCTCGACTGCGCCATCCCATAGTCTTAAACCGGTTTCACCAAATTTGAACAACGCTCCTATGGCGCCTGCTGTTGCCACCACTTTCACACCAGCACCGCCAACATCCCCTACCTTCAAGACCTCGGCCGTTGCCACGCCTTCCGGGAATTTCAGGGGATTATCTACGATCAAGGCTCGCCGCAGGGGAATGGTAAACATGACGCCGAGGAGACCGCCAAATCCGGCTATCAAGGTTGTTTCCCAATAATTAAATTCTGTCCATGCGCCAATTAGTAAAAGCGCAGGAACTGTAAAAATGACTCCGGCCGCCAGACTTTCACCGGCGGACGCAGCAGTTTGGACAATATTATTCTCAAGAATATTGGAATTTTTGAATAAGCTTAATACCGCCATAGAAATGACTGCTGCGGGAATTGAAGCCGAAACAGTCATTCCGGCAAATAAACCGAGGTAGGCATTGGCCGCGCCAAGAATGACCGACAACAGAACCCCGAGTATCACCGCTTTGATGGTAATCTCACTTAAAGAAGTTGATGCGGGAATGAACGGCTGAAAGTCCTGTGCATTGCTTTTTTCAGACATCGAACCCTCCTTTAATATTATTTTTCAATTTTGATTTTCTGCCTCCATTAAACTTCGCAGGATTTACGGCCGACAAGTGGGTTATTCAGCCGCCCTTTGCGTTCTTTACACGAGTTCCTTTCTTTTCTTTAGCCATATTCCTTCCCTCTCGTTTAGCTTGAAATTTTAGTGAATTGCAAAAATGTAAGATGGGATGGGACAGGATAATTAATTAATGGTTACTTTTGAAATCGCTCATGTTCCTCCATTCCGAGTTTGCGGGCGAAATGATTTAAGGTGGAATAAATGGTTGGAATGACGAACCCTCCGATCGAATTTTCAAAGTACAAATTTTTAATTAAAAGTCAAGCGAAAGTTAGATTTCTGTCAAAAATGCGGTCTTTTCAACGCCAGGTTTTTTTATTTGATTTTTATAAAAATAGTTATATATTAATGATTCGATAAATGGAACTATTTGATGGCTTTAAAGGACATAACACTCGGTCAATATTTTCCAGGAAATTCATTTTTACATCGGCTGGATCCCCGCAGCAAACTCTTCGCAAGTTTGATTTTCATGACTTGTTTGCTTCTTTCGCAAAAGTTTTTTTTGTTTTTGCTTTTGGCGGGAATATGTGTGTTAGGATTGTATTTGTCCGAAATACCTTTGAGCCGGATGTTAAAAAACTTAAAGCCATTTTTCTGGCTTTTTTTAATTACATTTTTGATTCACCTATTCACAACACCGGGCAAAGAATTCATCCATATCTCTATTTGGGGATTCAGTTTAAGCGAAGAAGGTTTTGTAAACGGGTTATCTTATTCATTACGATTAGGGCTTTTAATTATTTTCGCTGCCTTTCTGACAATGACAACACCTCCAATCGAAATTACGGATAGTTTGGAAAAGTTATTTTCCCCGCTTAAGCGTTTTAAGGTTCCGGTTCATGAATTTGTCTTGATGGTGACACTGTCATTGCGTTTTTTACCGTTACTGATCTTGGAAGCGGACAGAATCAAAAATGCGCAATTATCACGCGGTGTTTCTCTCGAGGGTAATTTGCTGCAAAGAATCAAAAATATTGTGCCGATGATTTTACCTTTGTTTATTTCAGCGATTCGTCGAGCAGAGGACCTGGCTGTTGCCATGGAGGCACGGCACTACATTGGCGGGGAAGGGCGTACCTCCTTTCGAAAATTGCGGTTTCGCAGAGGTGATTTTGGTATGTTGGCTTTTGCAGGCCTTGCGTGTTTAGGCGTTGTTGTTTTGAAATAGCTTTGCATGAGAAATATAAAAATCATCCTTGAATACGACGGCACGGATTTTTGTGGATGGCAACTACAACCGAAAGAAAGAACGGTTCAAGGCGTTTTAGAAAGCTCTTTGAAACAGTTACTACAGGAATTACCCGTCATTCACGCGTCCGGGCGGACCGATGCTGGTGTTCATGCTTTGGCACAGGTAGCTAATTTTAAAACTGAAAGTGAGCTTACTGTAGTTTCCATTCAAAATGGAGTAAATAGTTATCTGCCGGCAGATGTTAGAGTGTTGTGTGTCGAAGAGGCAGATGAAGCGTTTCACTCACGTTATGATGCGGTAAAAAGAACCTATCGATACATTGTTGGCAAGAAAGCGAAGGCGGTTGGCCGTCACTATTCATGGTTTTGTAATTATAAATTAGATATACGCAAACTTCGCCAAGCGTCTGAGTGCTTAATCGGCGAACATTCTTTTGAGGCCTTTGCCAAACTCAATCAAAAAGAAAAGCACTACCTGTGCAATGTTGAAAGCGTAAGGTGGGAAGAAAGTGAGGAAAATCTTTCTTTTATAATTAGTGCAAATAGATACCTTCATCATATGGTAAGGATCCTTTTGGGGACGATGATAGACGTTGGCCGTGGGAAGTTGCTTCCCGGCGATGTTCAAGATATTTTAGCATCGATGGATAGAAGGAGAGCTGGCAGTGCAGCGCCTGCTCATGGTTTGTTTTTGGTTAGAGTAGATTATTAAATGAGAAAATTTTTCTTAGTGATTTTGCCACTTGCATTGCTTTGGGCTTGCCAAGGCAATGAAAAACAGACTGCCATGACGGAGCTTGCTGCGATGACTCCGCAACCGGTTTCGCCGCGGCACAACCAAGGTGTCAATGATCAGGTTTCAAACAGTCGCAGAACCGCAATAACGCGTGCCGTCGAAAGAGTGAGCGATGCTGTTTGCGGCATTAATGTTACCCAAATGCGCCAGGCACGTCGTTCTAACCACTACGACGACCCTTTCCTGCGCTTCTTTTTCCCTGAGAGAATTCCGCGCCAGGCGATAAAGAGCCTGGGCTCCGGATTTTTAATTTCATCTGACGGTTTTATTTTGACCAACGAACATGTGATCAACAATGCCAGCGAAATTGTTGTGGTTTTGTCTGATGGCTCCACTCACAACGCAGAAATTGTGGGGTCGGATTACATTACAGATATCGCCCTGATTAAGATAGAAGGAAATAATTATAAGTATATCCGGTTTGGGGATTCAGAGGATGTCATTATTGGTGAATGGGTGATTGCTCTCGGCAATCCTTTCGGCCTTTTTGAAATAAATTCAAAACCTACTGTAACCGTTGGTGTCGTGAGCGCTGTAGATAGAGATTTTGGACGGCAGAGCAACGACCGCGTTTACCAGGATATGATTCAAACCGACGCTGCAATTAATCAGGGGAATAGCGGTGGCCCGCTGGTGAACAGTTTAGGTGAAGTCATTGGTATGAATACCTTTATTTACACCGGCAGTAATTACAATACCGGATCGATCGGTCTTGGTTTTGCCTTACCAAGTAATCACATAATCCGGGTTGTCAAGGATCTTAGGGAACACGGCGAAGTTAACCGGCGCTTTCGTACTGGTCTCGAAGTTGAGGATATTTCACCAATAGTAGCTCGATACTTTCGTTTGGGATCCACAAGCGGAGTCATTGTTACCGATATTGAAAAAAACAGTTCGGCGGCTCGGGCTGGCCTTGAAGTTCGCGACATCATCATGGAAGTAAACGGTAAAGAAATCAGAGATGAAAGTGATATTTGGTCGGTTATTGAAAATTCCGATCTGCGCGGCGGTGACAAATTAAACTTTAAAGTTTTGCGGGGCGAGCGAATTTTGAATGTCTCAATGAAACTGGAAAGTGTCAATTGACAGGAATTGAGTCTTGATTGAAAGATACTCACGGCCGGAAATGGCTGAAATCTGGGTCGACCAGAATAAATTCGCAACCTGGCTGAAGGTTGAAATATTGGCCTGTGAAGCGCTTACTGAATTAGGTGAGATTCCGAAAGAAGCGCTTGCGAACATTAAAGCGAAGGCGAATTTTGACAAATCGCAAGTCCTTGAAATTGAGGAGACGGTCAAACACGATGTCATTGCCTTTCTCACTAATGTGGCAGAATATGTCGGGCCGGACAGCCGGTACATTCATCTCGGTATGACCTCATCCGATTTAGTGGACACAGCATTGTCAAGTTTGATGCGGCAGGCCGGTGGTTTGCTTCTGGATGGTTTAAAAGAGTTGAGGAAGGTTCTTGGTGAACGAGCAATTGAATTTAAAAAGACAGTTTGTATTGGCCGCTCACATGGAATTCATGCCGAACCGACCACGTTCGGTTTAAAAATGGCCTTGTGGCATGATGAAGTCGGACGAGGCATCGAACGGCTGGAACGCGCAGTTGAAACAATATCAGTTGGCAAGATTTCCGGAGCAGTGGGTACATTTGCCCATATCGATCCGTGGGTAGAGTCGTATGTTTGTGCAAAATTGGAATTAAAGCCGGCCCCGGTTTCAACGCAAATTATACAGCGCGACCGACATGCTGAGTTTCTCGGAGTGCTTGCTCTTATTGCTGCTTCGTTAGAAAAATTTGCAACTGAAATTAGAAATTTGCAGCGTACTGAAATTATGGAAACTGAGGAGCCTTTTACAAAAGGTCAAAAGGGTTCGTCTGCAATGCCGCACAAAAGAAATCCGGTTGCCAGCGAGAATATTTCGGGATTGGCCAGATTGATCAGGGCAAATGCAAGCGCTGCTTTAGAAAATATTGCTCTTTGGCATGAGCGCGACATTAGTCATTCTTCGGTGGAACGGATAGTCATTCCGGACAGTACGATTGCGCTGGATTATATGCTGCATCGCTTTACGAAGGTTGTTTCCAATTTAGTCGTCTATCCTGAAAGGATGCTTAAAAATTTGCACATGACCAAGGGCTTGATTTTTTCTCAGGCAGTTCTCCTGGCTTTAGCCAAAAAAGGGATTACACGTGAGAAAGCTTACCAATTGGTGCAGGAAAATGCAATGGAAGTTTGGGAGTCTGGTGAAGATTTTCGAGCAAAGGTCCTTGACGATGAAGGTATCGGCGTCTATTTGAATAAAGCCGAAATTGAATCCTGTTTCGATCTGGATGAGAATCTTAAAAATGTCGACTTTATTTTTGAACGAATCGGTTTAAATTAATTCTGTTTTAAAAACGAGGAGAGAGGTAAAATTGAAAGAAGCAAAAAAGAAGAATAAGCTGTATGAAGGAAAGGCTAAAATTGTTTATGAAACCGACAACGAGGATATTTATATCCAGGAATTCAAAGATGATGCGACGGCTGGAGATGGGGCTAAGAAAGGCAAGATTAAGTCCAAAGGTATTGTAAACAACCAGGTTTCCGGCCATCTGTTCACTTACCTGGAAAGTTATCATGTTCCGACTCATTTCATAAAAACTTTATCTGACCGGGCCATGTTTATAAAAAAGCTCGAAATGATACCCATAGAAGTGGTGATGCGGAATATTGCGACCGGGAGTCTGGTTAAGCGTTACGGGGTTGAGGAAGGTAAGGAACTGGAACAACCGATTTTGGAGTACTATCTTAAGGATGACGCCAAGCATGATCCCATGATAAATGAAGATCATATCCTATCATTTGGCCATGCAGATGCTGAAGAATTAAAACAGATTCAACGCTTAACCAAGAAAATAAATGCAGTCCTCAAATCGTTTTTTTACAGAAGGAATATGCTGCTGGTTGATTTCAAATTAGAATATGGTCGGTATAAGAATGGCAAGATTTGTCTTGGAGATGAGATTTCGCCCGATACCTGCCGGTTCTGGGATGTCGAGACCAACGAAAAATTAGACAAGGATAGATTCAGGCAGGATTTGGGAAAAGTTGAAGAAGCTTATCAAGAAGTTTTAAAGCGTGTTTTAAAGACGGTTAACTAATTATTTAAAAGGGAAGTAAATTGAGCAAAGAGGGTTTGGGGATAATAGTCGGCATGGCCTTGTTGAGCGGGATATTGCTGGCCGCTTCTCTGGTCACTGGGCATTTTAATCTCAAGATAGCTGCTGGGATTAGCATTTTTTTAACAGTTTTTATTATGTATTTTTTCCGGGATCCGGAACGTACCATTCCTGCAGGCGCCAATAATATTTTGTCACCTGCAGATGGGAAAGTCGTGGATATCCGGGAACACTTTGAAGATGAGTTTTTGCAGGAAAAGTGTACACGCGTCAGTATATTCCTGTCGGTATTTAATGTTCACGTCAATCGGATTCCCATAGCCGGG
>SMXC01000337.1 GCA_004356825.1 Caldithrix sp. | reverse complement strand
TCTATTTTTATTTTATCAAAGCCAACCGGCCGATTTTCGTTCCGATTCCCGGTGCATCGACATGATAAATATAAACACCGTAGGCAGTTTTTTGGGCTTCGAACGTGAGCAAGTCCCAAACGGCAAAGTCACGGAAGTCACCTTTTTCTTTTTTAATGGTGGTGATCAAGTCTCCGGTTATGGTATAAATTCTTATGGTACATTCTTCCGGCAGCCCCCGAAACTCAATGCGCTTGTCATCTCTAACCCCGGGCCGGAAAGAAAGCTCATTAGCACTAAAACCGACATAGGGATTAGGAACAACATGGATATTATCCAGAGCGCTTCGCGCCAGCTGGTTGTTAAACGTGACCGCTTTGGTTGTAAATGAATATTGGTCACCTGGCTCAAACGGTTTGCGTGAAAAGAACAAGAAAATATCGCCGTCTCCGGGATACCTGAGTTCATCAAAAGTGACCAGCGAGTCTGCACTGCCGTCCACTTTTTTCACCCGGGCAAAATTAATTTCATACATGGTGTCCGTGACTTGCTGCGCATCGGGCCGAATTAACACGATGGTTTCACGGTAATCCCAGCGGCCATTTCGGAATTGTCTTTCCGGCTCGCTAATAAAAAAAACAACAGGCTGTTCGGTGGCGACATCGATTATCCGGAAAGGCACAGCCACATTCGAGATGATGCTGGTATCCGGAGCCGTGACCAAATCACCGGAGGAAGTCGTGTCATAATCTACGAATCTGATTTCGAAATCGGATGGGAAGGATGCGGGGTTGCCGACACGAGCCTGGGATATTTGTATTGTCTGCTCCGTAAAATTGGTATTAGTCGCTATGACTTTAAAGCCGCTTCTGCCGCCATCTATGCTCAACGGATCAAGCCCGCTTTCTTCATCTTGAACAAGGACGCGCATGCCGTCAAAAACCGGGTTGTCATCTTCACCATTAGTTCCGGTGCTATTTGCAACCGGTTTGAAATTGAAACTGATTTCGAATTGCTGGCCTTCGGCGAGAGAACCGGGACTGCTGCCCCGAATCCTGCCGTCTTCATGATCAAGCTCGTATTGGCTGGCATCGACCACGTTGCCGGATTGATCCCTGACGGTTTCGCTGCCCGGAACAATATTTCTCGTTAGCAGGTTAACAAAAAATGTGTCACGTGCGGTAAAATGTTTAACCAATGGCCGTAAATCAACAACTGAATAGCCAATCCTGGTTGTGTTGGGAGCGACTTGAACATCAGCAAATGTCAGCTCATATTTTTTACCATCCTTTACCGAGAACGGGTCGAAGAACTCAACTCTGACGCTGCCGGTGGCATTGCCCACATCTTGAAATGCCAGGTTATCCAGACTGCCCTCGATCTCAGCATCGACAAAACCGGATGCAGGAGGGCCGGGAATCACTCTTGCCGTGTTCACGTCAAAAGTGAATTCCCGCGTCACCGGATCGCGCTTGATGGTTCGCTGGCTTTCTGTGGGAGCGATTTGCGAATTCTCGTCACCGTGGTCATACGAAGTTACCGCGTAGAAGTATGAAATCCCGTTTTTCACATTATTGGAATCGACATAACTATGAACCAGTCCGGTGTTAGTACCGAGGTCAAAACGAACGCCCCGGCCTTGATACTCAATATTCGACAATCCTGAGAATTGGTTGACTAAATCAAACTGGGCAGGCACGCCATTTATGCCGCGCAACGGCACCGAGAGAAAAGGATTGCCGCGCGAATCTGTAATCGTTTGCGTGTCATTCAAGCTAAAGTCCTGGCTGCGGTAAATTTTGTACCCCTCGAAATCAAATCCCTTATGAGCGCTATCCGGATTCGCTCTTGCGATAAAGGGATCAAAAGAACTTTCGGCGCCGGTGTCCCAGAAAAGAGTAACCTTTCCATCACCCGGCACTGCGGTTAGAATGGGCTTGTTTGGGGCCTTGGCAAAACGGTAATCCGATTCGAATACTTGTTGTGATGTTTCCGCGTTTTGTAATAAATCCAGCAAATCCTGACCGAGCAGCAAGGCGATGGAAAAACGCTGGCTTTCCCCCGGTTCAAGACGAAATGGACCTGAGCTGTAAATAAAAACATTGTCCGCTTCCTGCTCGATCACGGGCGGAGGGTCTCCGGGTCTTTGGTTTGGAGTTGACATGAGCTGCCACATGAGCGGGTCGTTCCAGGGTCGCCGGTCGCCGCCAAACAGCAGCCCGTTAAAACTGGTCAAGCCTAACTGATCCGATTCAGCGGTATCCAGAAAACCAAAGTTCGGTTCACCGCCGCCAAATCGCATATTGGGCAAACGGGTTTCCGAAGTTGGTTCTCCCGGGTTCAGAATACCGTCACCATTCAAATCGAGGAAAAAGAGCTGGGTTGGTTTGCCGTCACCTTCGCCTATATCACCGGTTCCGGCAATGCCGTCCACGCCGACATCGTCGAATTCCGCTTCCCAATCACCATCTTCGTCGCCTGACCAGTGCAGTTTGTCAGCGCCGTAAATTCCGATCGGGCCAAATATAAATGAGCCAGCATCATTAAATTGACTTTCATCCAGCAGGCCGTCATTATCATTATCGATTCCATCATCATCAATGCCCGGGCTTTCCAGAAAGCGGTAACCGAAGTAGCCGGTTGGTTTGCCGCCGTCGCCGATGCCATCCTGATCAAAAGCATACAACATGTTTCGGGTATTGAACGGAAAACTTTCATCAAATGCGGAAATGAAAGAGGCGTTATCATCGGAAAAATCGTTTGGACCGCCCACATGCGGATCGCCGAACATACCCAGGTAAACTTTTTCAAGGGTTTTCGCGCTGACATTGGTAACGGTATAGACCAGAAAAATGAGGTCTTCAGCAAGTGGGTTGTTGAACTGGAAGATGCGGACCTGCAGCTCCAAACCCAGCCCCTTCATTTCCGGATTATTTGGATCGGGAACGTAATCAAATTCTGCGTTATCGAAGTCATCCATTACATAGAACACTTCTTCGTCCGGCGTGGTAGCGTCATCCCCGAGGAATGCGGGCCAGACATAGCGCCCGAGAACTTCGTTAAAAAAGTTTTCCGGCCAACTATCTGGTTTGCCGTCAAGGTCATCATCTAGATCCGAAAATGTCGCCACCTCATTGGAATTTGGATCGGAAAATCCCAACTTGGGTTCCCAGCCCCAGGTGTTTTGAGTGCCGGGTTCACAGTCAGCATCGGCACAACTAAAAAAGCCGTCGTTGACGATGTGCAGCGTGTCGCCATTGTCATTTACCACCTCGGCGGCGACCAGTGGGCCAAATTCGTAGGAATAACCCAGTCCATTACCCTTTGGCCAGAATAAATCTGCCAGAGAATTGTCTGCAACCGGAGTTGAGATAGAACCCTGGTTAGTAATCAGGACCCGGATTTGATTTCCATCTACAATCACTTGTTTCAAGTCATCATGACGCTCATCTGCCTGTAACGCTTTCCTGAGTTGGTCATACCACTTCCTGCCGATTTCATGTCTTTGCTCAGGTGACAATTCTTTGAAGGATTTGCCGTTGAAATCCTGGGCTTGCATGGGGATGGTACAGATAAAAGTCGTTGCTAACAGGAGGGCTGCAACGTAAAAATGTCTGTTCATATTCGATTCCTTAACCGTCGTTAAATACGATTTTATTTTGGTCAGTGTTATAGAATAATACTCAATATAGAAGGTTTTAGCCACGGATTAACACTGATTCGACACTGATAAATGCATTGTCGACGGAAAACCAGAGACAAAATCGTTGGCTTGAACACATTGTTTTTGACAAGTTTTAATTTTCAAAGTTTATCCATGACACCTTTAAAAACCAGTATTTCATCAGTGTGAATCAGTGGCATAACCAGGCTCCTTTAAAACTTTGCAAAAAAGTATATTGTTGCAGTTTTGCGTGTAGAGATTTATAATTTTTTATCGTCGTCAATCGGTGAAAATTCCGTGGCTTTATTATTTGGTTGCGACCCTTAGGTTGCCTTGTGTAAATGAGTGGCTTCCTAATTTTTATTGCGGTTTAGAATCGAAAGGTAAAACCCCATCTGATTTCTCTTGGTTCAGCTAACCAATCTTCCCGTTGATAAAAATCCTCGATGAATCGCAAAGGAAAAAAATTGTCCGGGTTTGCTACGATTCTGCTCTCAATTTCATTGAAAAGATTCGGGTTGATAGTCTCATTTAAATTCGTTAATGAGCGGCCGGTATTGGTGTGAATGAATCGCTCAATTTTCTGATCGAAAGCATTCTCAACTTGCATGAAGACAGAGAAGCGCATGCCTTGAACCCGTAGAAATTTTTCAAGTTTGAGATCAAGGCGAGTGTTCCAAGGCCGGCGATCGCTGTTTACGTCGAACACGACTGGCTGCACAGACGAAGGAACACTTGGGGTATAGGGAGTCCCTGCCTGCACCGTCCCGATGGCGCTTGCCCGCCAATTGCCGGCCTTAGCAACCGTCAGTGTGGCATTAATAGTATGGGTGCGATCATAACTCAAAGGCACCAATTCTTGTTCAGCCTGGCGGCCGGTGCGTGTGTCTACGGCGAGCCTTAAAGGGTTTGTGAAGGTCCCTTCAGCTACTTGAAAAGTATAATCCAGCGTACTGGAAAGAATGCCGCCGGGCGACCTGCGTTTCAACAATGATACGGTTATACCTTTGACACTGGCATAGCCGATACTCGTAACCACATTGAACTCTTTGGTCAAGGCAACGTCTCCGGCAATAATCCGGCGTGTTTCAATCAAATTGTTTACGTCTTTATAATACACGGTTAAATCCACCTTTAAATTTTCGGTGAATTGTTGCTGTAAGCCAAGCTCATACTGAGTGCTGCGTTGTGGATCAAGGTTGGAATTGCCAAAGGAGGGCGTCGTTCTGAAATCGAAATCCACGAATCTGGGGTTACTAAAGATGCTGCTGAATATTGGGTTCTGGTAGAACTGCCCGTATGAAAAACGAATAACACCGCGATCGGTAATCGGAAAGCTGAGACTTATTCGGGGGCTCAAGCGGTGTTTGGGTGAGGCGTCTTGCAGAAACTCCGGGTTTGCGACGCCCGCTTCAACCGTGTTGGCCAAATTGCCGTTAAAGATGCCGCGCGTATCCAAAAACTGGTACCGCAACCCCACGTTTAGAATGAAATTTTTTGCAAGCTCCATCTTATCCAGCAGATAGAATGCTGCCTGTATCGGCTTCGGATTTATGAACTGGAATTCAGTAAAGTCGGGATTGACTTCAGGGTTGGGAATAAAAAATTCCGCGGCAGCCTCATCATAAAGTAGTTCAAAAAATTGGCTCTCGATATCATGATAAGTAAACTCTCCGCCGAATTTCACTTCATGGCTAGGCGAAACCTGGCTCACAATATCCACTTTGGCGATATAAGATCTCGCCTTGCTTTTAAACCTGCGCAGGTCCATTCCACCGGCGACATAGCCCGTATTAGGTAAGATATTGTTGCCAATATTATTGTTGAAGCTTGGCACCAGGCGCGGATCGAACACATTTTCGAATACGGAAGAACGAGAGCGGGTGTTGTTGATTCCGAGCTTTACAGTGTAGAATGTTTTGTTGTTCAAGGTGTGGGTAATGCCAAAGGAATGGCTCTGCCCATTGGCAAAAGTTTTCGGCCGGCCATCCGGGGTAAACCGGAATCTGCGATAAATATTTACGCCGCCAACCGTTCGGTTAAAACGTTCGCTGTCTTCAAAGATCAAGTCGTAGGAAAATTTCAGGGTGGCAGTCGGACGCCATGAAAGCTTTGCAGTCAGGTTGAGACTCTCGCTGGTTACCATGGGGACAATCTCACCGTCTCCGTCGGCCTGGCCATTGCCAAATGCATCGATAGTAAAACTGCCGGTCCCCGGGTCTGCAGCAGAAATTTCTTCCGGGTTATAAACTCGAATGCCGTAGAGATGCCCGTTATCCTTCTGTCGAACACCGGAAACGAAGAATGTCAGATTGTCTCCGAATAATGGCACCGGGCCGCCGAATGTCCATTCCATCCGGGTGTTGTTAAAAAGATCAATTTCATCAATGTTGAAAAAAATCTCGTCTCTTGTGCTGAAGTGGTCGCCGGTCCAGCCTTTAAAAGAGCCGTGATATTCTTGGCCGCCGTCTTTGGTGACGAAATTAATGACGCCGCTAAGCGCATTGCCATATTCAGCGCTGAATGTTCCGGCTGAAACTGAAACTTCTTCAATAGCATTTGTCGCCAAACCAATGCCCTGGGTGCTGCTTAGAGGGTTATTGATAGAAAGCCCGTTCACCTGGTAGGCGATTTCATTGGATCTGCCGCCGCGGATATGCAGGTTGCCGCTGTTATCCGTAGTCACGCCAGCCTGCAATGCAATGACGTCCCGGATCTGATCGACCGGCAGGGCGTCAATTTGTTCGGCGGTTACCGCAACCAAAGTATTGGTTAAATCCTCTCTTATCAAAGGATGGCGTTCCCCGAATACTACTACCGCATCCATTTCAACTGCACTTGGGTTCAAACCCTGATCCACACGAGTCGTAAAATCAACATTAACTCGCACCTCCTTCACCAAGACTCCCTGATACCCGATAAAACTCATTTTGACCGTGTAAAGTCCCGGCGGAACATTTAGTATAGTATAATGGCCATTGGCATCGGCCGCAGCGCCAAATCGTGTACCTTCAATTTGAACATTGGCGCCGGGAAGACCGTCGCCGGTTTCTGTATCGGTTACCCGTCCTGAAATTTTGCCCGTGATGCCGGCGAATAAATGACCGGCTGAAATAATTGTTATTATTAGAAATACACCGAGGAAGTGACTACGCATGTTTAGCCTCAAATTAGGTTTCTTTACAGATAATGATTCCCGGCTTCAAAAAAAGAAAATATAACAGATCAATAACATATTGTCAAGAAAAAGTTTTGGAAACAGCGGGGGCGGATACAGAGCAATTAAGGTTCATTCATGTAAATTCATACCATTATTTTAACTAACCTGCATTATTATAAAATTTTGCCTTCTTAGCAGCCTCTTGTTATCAGCCTCTTGCAACGTAGGATTAGAAAGCAAATATTATATAGTTTTGGGCTGATCGACGGATAAAAAAACACTTGACATTGTTTGTTAATTTTTTTAAATATTTTAACATATCTTCAGAACCTTTGCAATCAATAGTTACTATTTTTCATCTTTCCTGATATTGACTAACCGCAGGTATGAAGGAAACGATTATTTAAAAGGATAATTAGCTTATCTATGTTACAAGGTTAGTCGTCATATTTTTTTTATGAGATTACCATATTTTTAAACCATGTAAAACCAAAAAGGAGGTCTGTAATTATGAGGAAATATTTTGCGACATTTTTTCGTCTCACTGCATTTTTTTTGCTGGTTAATAATTTGACAGCACAGCCTGTTGACGGCGTGAACGAATACAGGCTGGCGGCTGTAAATCCAAAGTTTCTGGGGAGTGATACTTTAGACACGGATGCCGGTCGAGGAATTTGGGTCGCTCATGATCCGGATTTGGATGGTGACGGCAAGCCGGAGATTTTGATTACCGAGTATGCTGATGGCGGCCGGGTTTTTGTTTTTGAAGTGATTGGTAACGATCTTCTCGAGTTTGTATGGGCATCCCCAAAACTGACTGAAGGTCGGAACGGTGGCGGCCAGACGCCGCGCTCAATTACGACCGGGGATTTCGACAACGATGGCAATCAGGAGATCATTTTTCAAATCGGCTATTTCGCCAATGACTCGGTGGAGTTCGCCCAGCGCGGGATCTACTTTTATGAACACACGGGGGCGGATAATGACTACGGAACCGAAGCTGCGTTCAAACTCACTTTCGAGGCCATCGATTCCAGTTTCGCCATGGCCAATGTCGGCCGCACGGAAAACGGCTTGCGCGTTCAAGACATTGACGGTGATGGCAAGAACGAACTGCTTTTTCCGCCGCGATCATTTTCCTTCTCAGTCGCCAAGCTGTATATTCTGGAGGTGGAATCCGGCACATTCGAAAACGGCGACGTAGTGATCGAAAATGAATTCACCTACGAAGACATGGTCATGCCGCCAGGCATGTTCGGAGATGGGTTCGTTCCGGTCGGCACGGAAATCGGCGATGTTGATGGCGACGGACTTGATGAAATTATCGTCGCTGGTTGGACGAATATCGGCAGAGGAGCCGGCATCGGTTTCATTCAAATCGACGGGGCGGATAGCTATACTCCCGGCAGCGTGGTACAGATCACCAGCGAATTCAGCGCCTTTCAGGTGAAAGGAAAACCGCAGTTTACAACGGTTAATGGCAGCCCGGTGATATATTTACATGGATCGGACGGTTCGACTAGCCATATGTGGGTGGTTGACGGGATTCTCGCAGATTCCTTTGTCGATGCTTCAAATATAAAAGAAGTATTTACGGATGTTGGTTTTTGGGGCGCCTGGGATTTGGGAGACCAGGATCACCCGACCAATAGTGCAGGGGACGGATTGGATTTGTACCTGTATGGCGGCGGCGGCAGACTGCTGGATATAGAATATAACGGCACCGGCGATGTTGCTGATTCAAGCAGCTATACCGTGACGCAAATATATGATCTCGCGGATGCCTATGATAATATTGGTGGTTTGTTCAACGATGTCTACACATTTCCGGGTATGGATCTCGATATGGACGGTAATCGCGATATCGTTGTCAGCTACAAGGGCAGCGGTATAGATAGTTTGGCTGGCGAATTGTTTACACAAAACACATTTGGGCTGTTTTTCTTTGAGTTTGGCGATTCAACTCAGTCCCTTGACCTTATCACCTCAATCCACCCGAAACCATTGACGATTATTACTCCGGATGATTATTTTCTGGAACAGAACTATCCAAATCCATTTAACCCGACCACCAGCATCGTTTTTTATCTGCCGCTCAACAAGACCATTAGTCTTAAAATTTATAACAGCCTGGGGCAGGAGGTACGCACCCTGATTAACAATCAACCGTACCCAGTCGGCAGGCATACGGTGCAATGGGACGCTACTGACAATCGCGGCAACCGGGCCGCCAGCGGTGTTTACATTTATAAGTTGATTTTCGGTAATTTCTCAAAATCAAAAACAATGACATTAATCCGGTAATAAAAATGGAAGTCGTGAAAATATAGCCACGGAGGCGCAGAGTTTTATTTTTTTAAATCTCAGTGCTCTCAGTGCTCTCAGTGGCTCTGTGGTGAAATTTGGGACTTACCAGGTTAGGAAAGGAGTATCTTTACCATGCAGAAAATGTTGTTAGTTTTTATCGGTTTGTTGCTGTTGTCATCCACTGTCACCTTCGCTCAAACAGACGAGTGGGGCACACAGTATGTCACTTTTGACGACGCGATCAACGGCACTGTTAATCGCACTTCCAGTGTCGCGGTGGTGGCGCCGAATAATTTTGTAGCCCTGGTGACACGCAATTCCACTGCTGGTGGCAACCTGATCAACTATCTGGTGGGATACGTTGGAGCCGACTCGGCCAACGGGCGCCTCAATGATCCACAACCAACCGGCAGCGGGGTTGGCGCCTGGTTTTTCAACCTGGACCAGGTTGATTTCAGCGATGCTTTTCAGATCGCAGGAGGGACTGACAATCTGGTTTACTTAGCCAACAACGATGCGAATCACAACATCCTGGTGTTCGAACTCACGGCACTCTCCGTGATAAGCGCCAGTTTCAGAATGGAGACCGGTACAGAGGAAATCTGGGCAATTGAAGTGGACGGCAATGGTTATGTTTACGTTTGTGACTCAAACGGCGACGACACAAAAACAGATGAAGTCAGGATTTACCCTCCGGTCACCGATACAAACGCTGCCTGGGGCACGAGTCATGACAGCGCACCGGCCGGAACAATTGACCTGCCACCGGGTAAATATCGCGGAATTACAACCTCCGGCGACGGTACCCAGGTTTTTGTCAGCCAAACGTCCGGCCGCAGGATTCTCAAGTTCACCGGGACCCCCGGCGGCGGCTACACCTTAGATGCTTCGTTTGATATCACTCTTGACCCCGGGGACCTGGCACCCCAGTCCGGGGGTGCATTTGCGCCAAGCTTTCTCGGCCTGGCGTTCATGGATGAGCCCGGTCTTCTCTTCGCGGCGACCGACACGGTCGGCCATGGGGGCAATGAAGGCGGATACTCCTACGGACGCATCTATGTCATCGATGGAGCAAATGCAGCCAGCGTGGACACCATCGATGTGGCCCAGTGGAATCTTGATCACGCCGGAGATTACTCCTCTGGTTCCAATGACGGTCTTTGGAGCGGCTTCACCTCAACTTATGACGTGGATATCGTAGCCTCGGAGCAGGCCGTCTACTCCCAGTCCTGGTATGGCTGGGCAGTTGAAAAATGGCTGTTCGACGGTGATCTGGGAAACATAACAAATGTTGAGCAAATCGTCTCGACTGTGCCCGGGAGCTTTGTGCTAAAGCAGAACTATCCCAATCCGTTCAATCCAACGACGACAATCGAGTTTGATGTGATGGCCACGAAGCATGTAAAACTCACCGTTTACAACATGCTTGGGCAGGTAGTTGCCATTCTGGTCAACCAAAGTCTCAGCCCGGGAACCTATAAAGCGACATTTGTTGGATCTCATTTGACTTCCGGAATCTACTATTATACGCTCGAAGCCGGAAGTTTCAAAACGGTCAAAAAGCTGGTCTTGACGAAATAAGGACAATTTCCTAAAAGCCTTGTGCTAATAAGCATGAATCGTGCCTGCTCTTAGAGTTCTCTGGAGTACGTTACAAGCCCTGAACAGGTTTACGAGGGTGATTACAGCTATAGTTTTGTCGTCAGAACCCTGTGTCAGGGTTGACATGTTAATTGAGAATCACAACACTAGCACAAACGGTTAATAGTTAGCACCGGACGGAATCATGGAAAAGCGGCTTGCGTTCACGGCGGGCCGCTTTTTTATTGAGTTATCAGTTAAAGGGAATTATGAAGTTTTATCGAAAGATGATGAAATACCGCGTTCTGTACATCTTCCTTACTTCAGTGGCCTTGATATCGGAGGGCTGGTCGCAATCCGGTTTTGATCAAAAGATCGCAGATCTCATTCAGCAAGTTTCGCAAGACAGCCTGAGCAAGCATATCGAGAGTCTGACTTTTGCTGGCGGACACGAAACCCGTGTCTCGTTCACTGAAGGGAATCGCTGGTCGGCAGAATACATCAAAGCGATGTTCGACAGTTTTTCGGGGCTGACCTCCGTGGAATTTGACACCTTCTTTGTACCGGCCATCGCTCCGTTCAATTCCGAGCCGCTGGTGAATATCATTGCGACGCTCGAGGGCTGTGAAAACCCGAATCAAATTTATGTAATTGGCGGGCACATGGATGCCACCGCTAACCTGGATCTAACCTTGAACTGGAATTCAGATTGGCCCACAGCCAAAGCGCCTGGGGCAGATGATAACGCTTCAGGCATTGCTGCGATTCTTGAAACCGCCCGTATTCTGAGTGATCCACTGAATGAGTTTGCCCCTGCAACGACTTTAAACTTTATCGCCTTCGGTGCGGAGGAGCAGCATCCGGCATATTTCGACAACAATCACATGGGCAGTAAACACTATGTCCTTAATGCCTACGCCGGTGGCATAGATATAGTCGGGGCCTATATTGTGGATATGGTCGGTCACAACAGTACCGGTAACAATTATTACAACATCGTCTCCAATGGAAAGTCGGAGCATCTGGGCCAGAGACTGATAGACGCGAATTCCGCCTATCAGATCGGCCTGACCTCAAACAGTCCGCCATTCTCCGAGCCCACTTATTCTGATCACTTTGAGTTCTGGCAATACCGATACAACGCTGTTTTGCTCATCGAAAACGCACCGCCCTGGCAGAACAACTCGCCTTGGTATATAGCCAATCCGTTTTATCACCGGCAAAGCGATACCTACGCAACCCTCAATATGAGTCAAGTTCATAAAATTGCACAATTAGTTCTGGCCACAGTTGCCTCGCTCCCAAGCCCAGTCACATCAATCAAAAGCCCTGAAAAGCTGCCTTTGGATTTCACCCTATTTCAGAATTACCCTAATCCGTTTAACGCCGGCACTCGAATAAACTATCAGTTGCAATCGCCCGGTAAAGTTGACTTAGCGGTTTATAATTTACAGGGTCAGAAAATTGTGAGGTTGGTAGATGATATTCAGTCCAGCGGAGAACATGCTGCTGTTTGGGACGGCAAGAACAAACAAGGGAGGCGACTCCCCAGCGGAGTTTATCTGTATCGACTCAGGGCAGGGGGGCGGCAAGTTGTGTATAAAATGATACTGAGTAACTGAAAAATCGGTTCGCCATTTGCCATTGGCTGTCAGCTGACAAAACTCATTTGTTAGAATGGTTTTGTAATTCACCTAACAGGTGAAAATGATAGCCTCAACATAAGTACCCAAGAATTAAATGGCAAAGGCCAATAGCTAAAAGACAATCGCTTATTTTGGATTGCAATTTGTGAATTGAAATTGAGATTCCGTATCTACTATTGGGACATCCTTATCTCACCAGAGCCAGCTTTCTTGACATGATAAGTCGGTCAGCGGTCATTCTGTAGATATAAATACCACTCGCTACACTTTTGCCACTAAAATCTTTCCCGTCCCATTGCACCGCGTAGTTTCCTGCTTTTTGATTTTCG
>SMXC01000020.1 GCA_004356825.1 Caldithrix sp. | reverse complement strand
TGCTGCGATAACTTTCTTTACGTGCCCCGACAAATTCCAAATTGTAATCTTGGTACACCACCAGGGCGGTACCAAATTTTTGATAAATGGTTGGCTGTTTTGTCTGTAATTTTTTTGCGACTGCCTTGGCAAAACTTGGTCCGTCACCAACAATAACAAAATCGATGTCTTTGCAGCCTCGGCCGAGCAGTTTGTCGCGAACCACCCCGCCAACCGCGTAGACTTCGGCCTTTTCCTGGTCTGCGATTTTCCCGATTTTGTTTAAAAGAGAATTTTGTTTGAAGATTTGCATTTAGAACCGACAAAAGTTAGTTTGGCCTGCCTCTTTCAAAGTGACACCGTACTCAATGATCCAGAATACGTTTTATTTTGTATAGGACGTCGTTAAAATCATCAAATTCGTAATGCTCGATTTGATTTTCCTGGCAATATTTTAGAAGGGCCCGCCCGCGCTTGGCAAACACGATGTCTGCTTCTTTTACGCCGCAGCGGTCTGATAAACCGTCGCCAACAAAAACCACAGGCTTTTTCTTTTTTTGAGATTGCCGAACATGATAACCTTTACAATTTGCGCAGTGGCCGCAACCCCGATCATAATATGGAAACTCCGCCACGATCTTGTTCCGGTTTAAAAACTGCAAATGGTTTGAATGGAATGGGACAATTTTGTCAAGCTTGTATTTGCTAAGAATCCGTTCAATGTAAAAATCCAAACCATCGCTGAGAATTTCGACCCCAATGCCTTTCTGCTGCCCAAATTCAACAAGTTCGAGGAAATAAGGATCCAGTTCCTGGGAATCAGAAAATTGCTCCAACTCTTCTTTCGTGACTCTTGTGATTTTACATAAGTCTATCAAACACTCCCGGGAAGAGATCTTACCCTCTTTCCAGGATCTAACGATTTCAAAACAGCGATTATCAGCAAAGGTACGAAAGAGCAGATTGCCGACATCGTTCTTGGCTGCGGTACCATCGAAGTCACAGAATATTTTCATACATTTCATTTTACACTTTGAAGGTTTTAAGTCAAATTGTATTATATGTATTATATAAACTGCTTCGATTGTTGTCAACCAAAAATTAGGATTCTCGAAAAAAAATGAATTTACTTACCGTCCAGGCTATTTCATAGCTTGATTTTCGATTTTGATTTTCTTTAATTTCATGCATCCAGATTGGAGGATGGGTATTATGAAAAAATTAAGCTTTATTTTAATTCTGCTTGTATCCGGTTTCGCGTGCACTTCAAAGTCGGATTATGACATTGTTATTCGAAACGGTATGATTTATGACGGCAGCGGCTCAAGCCCTTTTGCCGGAGATATTGCAATTAGCGCGGATACCATTGCTGCGGTCGGTTCACTTGGCCAGGTAAAGGGCAAACAGGAGATTGATGTGGGTGGTATGGTTGTGGCACCTGGCTTCATTAATATGTTGAGCTGGGCGACTGAGACGCTCATTGAAGACGGCCGCTCCCAAAGTGATATTCGTCAGGGCGTCACGTTAGAAGTTTTTGGCGAAGGCTGGTCCTACGGGCCGTACAACGAGAAAATGAAGCAGGAGGAGGTCGAAAGTCAGGCAGACATTAAGTACGACATCGAGTGGACGACTCTGGGAGAATATTTGGAATATTTAGTCCATCGCGGGATTTCATGCAATATAGCTTCCTTTGTTGGCGCGACTACGGTTCGAATTCATGAAATTGGCTATGAAGATCGTCCGCCTGCTCCTGAAGAACTGAGTCGGATGCGCGAGCTGGTCAGGCAAGCAATGGAGGAGGGTGCCCTTGGGGTTGGGTCGTCCTTAATTTATGCACCGGCTTTTTACGCCAAAACCGATGAGCTCATCGCGCTTTGCAAAGTTGCTGCGGAATATGACGGCATGTATATTTCGCACATTCGCAGTGAAGGTAACCGCCTCCTCCAAGCCGTTGATGAGTTGATTACGATTGCCAGGGAAGCGGATATCCCCGCTGAAATCTACCATCTAAAAGCCTCAGGTAAACCCAATTGGGAAAAACTCGATGCGGTTATCGCGAAGGTGGAAGCTGCGCGTGCGCAAGGGCTGCGAATCACAGCAGATATGTATACGTATGTCGCTGGCGCTACCGGCCTCGATGCGGCCATGCCACCCTGGGTACAAGAAGGCGGCCATAAAGCCTGGGTAAACCGGTTAAAAGATGCCGAGGTTCGCAAGAAAGTTAAACAACAAATGGTGACGCCATCAAACGATTGGGAGAATCTTTTTCTGGCTGCCGGTCCTGAAAAAATGCTGCTTGTCGGTTTTAAGTCCGAAGCACTGAAGCCTTTAACCGGCAAAACTTTAAGCGAGGTAGCCGAGATGCGTGGAACCTCCCCTGCTGAAACGGCGATGAATCTCGTCATTGAAGACGACAGCAGGGTAGGCACGGTCTATTTTCTGATGTCTGAAGAAAATATCAAAAAGAAAATCGCGATTCCTTGGGTCGCTTTTGATTCCGATGCAGGTTCACTTGCACCTTATGGAGTTTTTTTAAAACAAAATCCCCACCCGCGGGCCTATGGTTCATTTGCCCGGCTTTTGGGGAAGTATGTTCGCGATGAAAAAATCATTCTTCTTGAGGAAGCCATACGGCGATTAACGTCTTTCTCTGCTGAGAATCTCGGACTTAAACGCCGGGGCTTTTTGAAACCAGGCTATTTTGCTGATATCGTTATTTTTGATCCGGAAAGCATTCAAGATCATGCGACTTTCGAAAAGCCGCATCAATATTCAACCGGCGTTCATCATGTTTTTGTCAATGGCACACAGGTTTTGAAAGAGGGTGAGCACACGGGAGCAAAACCGGGGAGAGTCGTGCGCGGACCGGGCTGGACAGGTTGGAAGACTGAATCCCGCGAACCTTTGTTAAAGAAAGAATGAAGTTAAACCTGCAAGGTTTTTAAAAATTAAGGAGAAAAAAATGCAAAAATTACTGCCGCACTTTTTTATCTACTTTCTAATTCTTACTTCTTCCACTGTTGCTGCTCAGGAAAAATTGAAAATCTATATTTCCGCAGATATGGAGGGAACAGTTGGAGCTGTTACAGGAGAGCAGCTTGGACCTTCGGGTTTTGAGTATCAGCGCTTTCGTGAATTTATGACCCGGGAGGTGAATGCGGCGATTGAAGCAGCGTTTGAGGCAGGAGCCACGGAAATTCTCGTCAGCGATTCTCATGGCAATGGTCAAAATTTATTAATTGAAAAACTACCTGAAAATATCCAGGTCGTTCGCTCCTGGCCGCGTCCCTTGATGATGATGCAAGGAATTGATGAAACTTTCGACGGGGTGATTTTCATCGGTTACCATGCCAGCAGCACTAATCCTGAAGGCGTTCGCGCCCACACCATGTCGAGCGCCAGACTTGCCGACATTCGCTTAAACGGAATTTCAATGTCGGAAGCGGGAATTAATGCGGCGATTGCCGGTTATTTTAATGTACCCATTATTATGATTTCCGGTGATGATGCAATTGTAAAAGAAGCCACTCAGCTCTTGGGAGATATAGAGGGTGCCATTGTCAAATGGGCATACGGTTTCCACTCTGCAAGGACGATGGTACCCGCAGCCGCTTACAAAGTAATTAAAGAAAAAACCAAAAAAGCAATGGGTAGAATTAGAGAATTTAATCCCTATAAACTCGAAGCGCCAATTCAACTGGAAGTTCAGTTCAAAAATTATCGGCCCTCCGAGATTTTGAGCTATTTACCCAATGTCGAACGAATTGACTCACACAGCATCAGCTTTCTTGGTAAAGACATGATTGAAATTTCCAAATTCCTTGCATTTTTGAATACCTATCGTCCGGATCTTTCCCCCTGAATTCTTAAAGGAGAATAAAACTGATGCTTAGAATTTTCTTTTCTCTTTGTATTTTTTTGATTTTCTATAACCTGCTATTCAGCCAACCAGCAACCGATATTTACATCGCCGATTTGAGAATAGGAGACAGTGACATCGAAGTCGGGTCTCCGCTAAATATCACCAATCGGGAAGGGTACGATAACCAACCTATGTTTTTGCCAGACGGAAAAAGCCTGCTTTATACTTCAATTCGGGAAGATGGACAGGCTGATATTTATCAATATAATTTGCCCACCAAGTCAACGATCAGAATTACACACACGAAAGAGAGCGAATATTCTCCCACAATCATGCCGAATGGTAAAGATTTTTCAACTGTTCGGGTCGAGGCTGACTCCTCTCAGCGCTTGTGGAAATTTTCTTTGGATGGCGGAGAGGCCTCTTTATTGTTGGAGAAAATTAAACCGGTAGGTTATCATGCCTGGGCGAGCCGGCACAGGGTCGCTTTGTTCGTGTTGGGCAGCCCGAATTCACTCTACCTGGCCGACATCCGGGACGGCAGCATGAACGAAAAGGTTAGTGAAGATATCGGGCGATCTTTGCACAAAATTCCGGGCCGCGATGCAATTAGTTTTGTGCAGAAAGTAACTGAAAACAACTGGTGGATAAAAAAGCTCGAGCTGGATGGCATGAAAATAGTCCCACTTATTCAAACACTTGCAGGCAGTGAAGATTATGCCTGGACGCCTGACGGGAGTATTTTGATGGCGCAGGGTTCAAAACTTTTCAAATGGCAACCACAGAAGGATCAAAACTGGGTTGAAATTACAGATTTCAAAAAGGCAGGTTTAACTGGAATCACACGAATTGCAATAAGTCCAACCGGGAGCAGGCTTGCTTTGGCATCACAAAAAGTTGCAAATAAATAGCAGATTAGGTTTCAGGGTTTTCCTCATACCCGATCTTTGGATTCGAAATCAGGAAAGTTAAGTTTAAATCTTTTAGGATATCATTTGTTGTATCAACCTGGTCTTGCCGCACCATTAGAATTGCCGGTTGTACTGGCGGCTCAAGCTGGTTGAAAAGTTCACCTTTAAAGAAGTAGTCGATTTTTTCACCGTCGAGAATTGATTTTATAAAACAGATGTCCGCGGCATTATGCGTAGCTAAAACCTGTTGGTATTTAACAAACTCTGCTTCCTCCGATGGAAGTTTGGGCACAAGGTCAACATTACAATCTGTGCAGCTAGTAAACCCCAGCCGATACTCCGATTTGCATTTAGGACAAAACATCTGTTCTCCTGTATTTTTTTAATGCGTTGCAGTTTTTTTAGTAATTATCAAATGCGGAACTTCAGCGAGCTCCCAATCCCAAACCAAACCTTTTGCAATTCGTTTGGCGTTTTTTGTTGAATAAAGTTTTTCGACCAAATAGAACGCTGGTTCGTAACTGAGCGCCCCGCCAACAGAAGTGATATACTTTCCATCTACTACAAAATTTACGTCATGTTTCACGGTTACTTCCGGAAACATTTCGGCGAGACGGTTGCGGTCGGCCGGAAACGTGGTCGCGACTCTGCCGTTTAAAGCGCCGGTGGTCGCCAAAGGAAAGGCGCCATCGCAAACGGTGATAACGTTCGACGCCGATTCAGCGGTTTTCTTGACCCAATTGATATAAATAGTATTTTCGAGATCAGCGGTCATGCTGGTTTCCGTACTTGGGATTATCAAAATATCGACGGACGGCACGTTTTCGAAAGAATAATCCGGGGTGATGCCAATGCCTTCAAAAGTGACGATCGGCTTGCCATCGGGGGTGACGATAAAGCAGCGGATATAATTTGTGGAATCGCGGTAAAAGGTGTGCTGCAGGACATCATAAGGTGCCATCAATTCTGAATTGTAAACGCCGTCAACACAAAGAAAGGCAGCGTTTAAGATTTTGCTTGAATTATTATTCGATTGAGAAAAAGCATTTTTATGGGAGGTGTTCAGAAAAACCAAAATCCCCAAAAGAAAAAACTTGAACGGTAATTTCAATTCAAAACATTTGCTAATCGAATTCATTTTAGTCTCACTGAATTAAATTTAGATCGATTTGTACTTTATCAGCGTGATTTTTAATCCTGTGAAAAATCAGACCACTGCATAAGTTCCTGTCCCGACAGCGATCAGAACTTTCTCATCGTTATGAAGCTCCATTCGGGTGACTGCAATTTTTTTTCCGGTGCGCAGAACTGAACCCTGGGCAATAAAATATTTTCCACGTCCGGGCCTGAGGTAATCAACCCGCAAATCTATGGTGCCAAATTTCGCCAGCCTTTCCAATTTTTCTTCACTGCTGGCGCCCTCCATCTTTTTTAGCAAGGTCATGAAAGCCGTCAAACCGCCAATAACATCCAGGACTGAGGATGTCACGCCACCGTGCAGAGTCTTCTGAATAAAATTACCGATCAGCTCTTCTCTCATTTCGATTTTAACTTTGGCGCTTTCAAAATCAAGTGACTCGACGTGCATTCCCAGCAGCTTATTAAATGGGATTTTTTCTACAAAAATTGTTTCGACCTGTTGAATGAGTTCGTCGAAATCCGCAATATTTTCGCCCATAAGTTAGCTCCGAATAATTCTCACAATAGATTGCAAAGTTTTTTCAGCCACGGATTCTCACTGATAACGCACAGATTTATAGACCTCAAAGTCCTGAATATTATTTTTTCATTATTTAACGTCAGTTCGACGTAAGGAATAAAATGACGGTATATGTAAGTTTTTGGTCTTTGATTTCTTATATCGAACTCAGGTTATTTAAATTAACTTGACAATAAAAGTACTTCAAATGGTTTTCACACTTTTTACCACATTTATCCGTGCGCATCGGTGTTAATCAGTGGCTTAAATTTAAATTTTTTCATACGGGAGCTTCGTGGCGCATATATCATTCACTGGTTACAATGGCATCTTCAACAGCCGGCGGGAACATTGCCATTACATCACCTTCCAAACGCAGGCTGACTGCCGGATGATTATCTTGATCGGTCTCTCCCCGGTTGATGATCACATAAGGGCTGCCACGATTTGCCGCCATGAGGGGAATCGATGCTGCCGGATGTACCGAAAGGGTAGAGCCAAGCGCAATCACCAGATCTGCTTTCTCAGCCGCTTGACTTGCTCTATGCAGATCTTCCTCGCGTAAATTTTGTCCGAAACTGATCGTCGCCGGTTTCAAATACCCGCCGCAATGACACAAAGGCGGCTTTTGTGTTTTTTTAAATTCCTCGAAATGAGACATGGGATCCGTTCTCTCCAGGCAGGTTTGGCATTCTGTTTCCAGATTAGTACCGTGTACTTCTACCAGCTTTTCAAGGGAAGTACCCGCTCGCGAATGCAATCCGTCGATGTTTTGGGTGACCACCATGCACAACTTGTTTGCTTTTTCAAGTTCAAAACAGGCCTGGTGCACCACATTTGGCTGCGCATTTCGAAAGCTTTCCCACCCTTCTAATTTGTAATCCCAATATTCGACCCGAGCCGTTTCTGAAGTCATGAAATCCTGGTAGTAAACCGGTTGGCGGCGAGTCCAGACTCCTTGCGGTCCGCGGTAATCCGGAATGCCGCTGCCGGTAGAAATCCCGGCGCCGGTAAAGATCATGATTTGACTGCTCTTCCGCAGGAACTCAACAAGTTTTTTATCCGGATCTTCACTCATGCCGGTTCGCTTAGGGCTTGATTTAGTTTTTTTATAAAAAAATCTCGGGAAATTTCTTTAGTGCCAAAGGTAGCTAAGAAAGGATTTAAGATCTGCACGTCCATCCAGCTAATTTCTAGCATTTCAAGATACTGAACGGTTTGAATTAATGCAAATTTTGAGGCGTTGGTTTCTTTATAAAACATGCTTTCGCCTGCAAAGTATTTATTTATGAGGACTCCATAAAGGCCTCCGACTAGTTCATCATTCCCGTTCAACACTTCAAAACTCTGCGCGAACCCGGCCTGGTGAAATTCAATGTATGCGCTAATCATTTCATCGGTTATCCAGGTGCCGTTCTGGTTTTTGCGATTTGTGAGGATTGCACAGTTTTTAATTACTTCAGCAAAGTTTAAATTTACCCGAAAAGTAAATAGAGACTTCTTTAAGGAGCGCTCTAAACGTCTTGGAACTTTGAACTCACTAAACTCAATGATTGCTCTTTTGGGTGGTGCAAACCACAAAATGGGTTGATTTTCTGTGGGCCAGGGGAAAATGCCGCTTCGGTAGGCTAATTCCAGGGATCCGACTGTTAAATCACCTCCGAATGCAAGGAGTCCTGTTTCGGGGTCGGCCGTCTCGACCGGGGGGAATTCAACTATCACAACTCAAGTTTTTTTATTAACAGTGCGGTTTAATTAGCGCTCATGCCCATTTTGACGACCCGGTCAAAATCGGGCTTCTCGACCGGTTGTACGGACAGTCTTTGGCCGCGCTGCACAACTCGCATATTTTGTAATTCCGCTGCTTCTTTCATTTCATGCAAGCTCACGAGGCGTTTAAATGCCTGCTTCCATTTGATATCTACCATAAACCAACGCGGGTTTTCGGGCGTTGATTTTGGATCGAAATACTTTGACTTCTGATCCCATGAGCTATGATCAGGGTAAGCCTCTTTAACAACTTCAGCAACGCCAACCACACCCGGCGCATCACAATTAGAGTGGTAGTATAATACAAAGTCGCCTGTTTTCATTTGATCCCGCATGAAATTTCGAGCCTGGTAATTTCGAACCCCATCCCAATGGGTGGTCGAATCCGGACTATCTTTCAAATCTTTGAGTGAGAAGACATGGGGTTCGCATTTCATCAGCCAGAATTTTTTCGGCATTTAAGTTTCCTTTACGAAATTCGGTCTCAGTTGGTTAGCTAATTTACAAAATTCAATGATTCGAATCAAAAGAAATTTTGAAACTTACTTTTTCATGATTCAATCCGGCATTCCGCAATATTTTTAAAAAAATGTTGACTATTAGTAATTATTTTTCGACTCGAGAAAATAAAACAAGAAGTTAGTTTGCAATTAGCGTTGGAAGTCATTGGAACACATAAACTTTTACTCTTTATGGCAGGCAGTATAACTGGTTTATTCATTGCAATATTGTGTAACTTTCTTGTCATATAAAGACATGCGAGCTGTTCGAAAAGGATTGGGTGGCATAAAAGCATGGGTTTGCTCTGCGGAAGACCTTATTATCCAGAAAGCTGTTGCTGGGCGTGGAAGGGATTGGCCTGATATAGAGGCTCTGTTAATTGAACAAAGAAAAAAAATGGATGACGCTTACATTGAGGATTGGCTCACTCAGTTTGCAGAAATTTTGGAAAAACCGGATATATTGGAAGAATACAAACAATTCCAGAAAAAATTTTTAGATTTGAGCATCTAACTTTCGTAACTTAAATTCGCCCGCAACCATTTCTCAATGTCTTCGAGTTTCATCTCTTTTCGTCTACCATAATCCTGTACCTGATCCTTCCCAATCATCCCAACCGAAAAATACTTAGCCTCAGGATGTGCAAAATAGAACCCACACACCGAAGCAGCCGGGTACATCGCAAAGTTTTCAGTCAGTTTTATTCCGGAATTCTTTTCAACTTCGAGAAGATGCCAGAGAATCTCTTTTTCAGTATGATCGGGGCAGGCGGGGTAACCCGGCGCAGGGCGAATGCCTCTGTATCTTTCTTTGATAAGTTCTTCATTCGACAAATGTGCATCTGAATCATAATTCCAGCATTCCTTACGTACTTTTTCATGCAGTAATTCTGCGAAAGCTTCTGCCAGGCGATCGGCCAAGGCTTTGACCATAATGCTGTTGTAATCATCATGATCCTTCTCAAACTGCTCGACTAAGGGTTCAATGCCAATCCCCGCGGTGACGGCGAAAACACCAATGTGATCGTTGATGCCGGTTTCCTTCGGTGCAATATAGTCCGCCAATGCTTGATTGGGATTGCCGCCGGTTTTCTGTGTTTGCTGTCGAAGTGTGTGCAACACAGTCAATACGTTATCTCGATTTTCATCGGTGTAAAGTTCGATGTCATCTCCGATCGCGTTGGCAGGGAAAAGTCCAATGACTCCGTTGGCCTGTAGCTGTTTCTCAGAAATGATTTTTTCTAAAAGTTCTTGGGCGTCGTCAAAAAGCTTGCTCGCTTCTTCGCCAACTTTGTTATCTTCGAAAATCTGCGGAAATTTACCATGAAGTTCCCAGGTGATGAAAAACGGCGTCCAGTCAATGTAGTTTCTAATCTCGGCGAGCGCATAATCCTGCAAAGTCGTTATGCCTGGTTTTTTGGGAGTTGTGATTCTGGATTCCTGCCAGTTTATTTTTACTTTATTCGCCCTGGCTTGTTTGAGAGTCAGGTAGGTTTTTGACTCCTGCCTGCGCTTATGGTCCACACGGACCTTTTCGTATTCATTCTCAATCTCTTTAAGGAATGAATCCTTTAATTTCTCATTAATTAATTTGTTGACAACCGTCACACTGCGCGAAGCATCCAGGACGTGCATAGTGGGGCCTGAATAATTCGGCTCGATTTTTACCGCGGTGTGAACCCGCGAAGTTGTGGCGCCGCCGATGAGCAACGGCACCTTAAACCCGAGCCGTTCCATCTCACTGGCGTTGTGAACCATTTCATCGAGGGAGGGCGTAATCAAACCGCTCATGCCGATGATATCGACGTTTTCTTTTTTGGCGGTTTCGAGAATTTTTTCGCACGAAACCATAACTCCCAGATCGATGATTTCGAAATTGTTGCAGGCCAGCACCACGCCGACGATGTTTTTGCCAATATCGTGAACGTCCCCTTTCACGGTGGCGAGCAGAATTTTGGCGCGAGCTTTCGAGACCCCGGATTTTTCTTTTTCGGCTTCGATAAACGGCACGAGATAAGCCACCGATTTCTTCATCACCCGCGCACTTTTGACCACCTGCGGCAAAAACATCTTGCCGGAGCCAAACAAATCGCCGACGATATTCATGCCGTCCATGAGCGGCCCCTCAATGACTTCAATCGCTTTTTGGCATTTCTTGCGCGCTTCCTCAGTATCCTCTTCAATATATTCGACGATGCCTTTTACCAGTGCGTGTTTGAGCCTTTCTTCAACGGAATCCTGGCGCCACTCCGCTTGTTTGACTTCGGTTTGATCATCAGACTTGATTTTTTCTGCGAAGTCGACCAGGCGTTCAGTAGCGTCCGACCGTCGATTCAATAACACATCTTCAACCAGCTCCAGAAGGTCTTTGGGGATCTCCGCGTAGACTTCCAACTGACCGGCATTAACAATGCCCATATCCATTCCGGCCTGAATCGCGTGATAAAGAAACGCCGAATGCATGGCTTCCCGGACATGATTATTGCCGCGGAATGAAAACGAAATATTACTCACCCCGCCGCTGACTTGAGCGAGCGGCAGATTTTCTTTAATCCATCTTGTTGCTTTGATATAATCGACAGCATAATTGTTGTGTTCTTCAATTCCAGTCGCTACTGTGAGAATATTGGGATCAAAAATAATGTCCTGTGGCGGCAGACCAATTTCTTTGGTCAGGATATTATAAGCCCGCTCGCAGATCTTGATTTTTCGCTCAAAAGTATCTGCCTGGCCTTTTTCATCAAACGCCATAACAATAACGGCAGCGCCGTATTCGAGAATTTTGCGGGCATGCTCTTTGAATTGTGCCTCGCCTTCTTTCATGCTGATGGAATTCACCACGCACTTGCCCTGCATGCACCTGAGACCGGTTTCGATCACGGACCATTTCGAAGAGTCGACCATCACCGGTACTCGCGAAATGTCAGGTTCAGCCATGACCAACTTGAGA
>SMXC01000336.1 GCA_004356825.1 Caldithrix sp. | reverse complement strand
TAGCGCTAAGCACGCCAAAAATTAAAATAATAAAACTGAATTTAAACCTGGATAGACTTTTCATAATTCGGCTCTTAGTTTTTTTTCGAGATTGAAAAAACTCATACTTTTTTAAAATGACTCATTAAATCAAGGTTAAACGCTGAGAATTGACGGGAGGAAATCATCGAAGGCCTTGCCTGGCTTCTGCTGTGAATTAATTTCAATTCAGCAAGTCAACCAAATAACTTCGGTTACGTCATTTTTTCCAACTCATGAAACCTTCCGATAAAACTTCCCTCGCAGCGGAGATTTGGATCTAAATCAAGGCAATTACAGTGAATTATTTTACACACAAATCAAGGCAACTGCGGAAGGGATAAACTTGCATTAGGCTGAGACCTGAAGCTCTTCAAGTCATTCTTACATCCCCTCGATTGCGCAGAAAATGACAAGTTCACTGCAGGCTGCTATAAGAGTACGACGAAATTATAACAATCTTACTTAAATTATTTGTCTTTTGCAACCGATGTGTCAGTTTTTCGTGTTATCCTTAACTTACACTTTTTCCTTGACTTCTTTGCCGTAATTTAAGATATTTAAAAACCTCCCTAAAATAAAGGTATTTTTATGGCCGAGATGGGGGCACCTCAGATTTTCTTTCGACTCTGCTTCAGCCGATTCTTTAATACTTCCTTCGCGTCCAATAAGGCTTTCTGGAAAATGCTATGAAAGCAAACGAAAATAAAATCAAAGATCCACTTGCTACCAAGAAATGGCTTGAAAAGTACGGCGCCGATCTTTTCTTGAAAATCTTTTTACTTTCAAAATTTTTAAGAAATTGGCATTTGTCCTGAGCATCAATATTTTGGCTTTGCTGGGGAAAACATCATGAAAGATCAAAAGAAAACCAAAGCGCAGCTCATTGCTGAATTACAGAAATTGCGCAGGAGAGTTTCAGATTTCGATAATTCTGAAAAACACCGCAAACCGGTAGTAGAGAATGAAGCATTGAAAAACTTACACAGAGCCCTGGCGGATACTCCCGGAGATAGGGCCGGCCGTGAACATTCAGCCGAACATGAACGGGCAACCGCCCGTCGTCTCTCTACCTTAATAGCCCATTTGCCCGGCGGGATTGTTCTAGAAACACCCGATCGTCAAGTATTGCAGACGAATGAAAAATTCTGTGAAATGTTTGGCATTGACGCACCGCCCGAAGCGCTAAAAGGCGCCGATTGCCACCAGGCAGCACAGCAGGTTAAACATCTTTTTACTGACTGCGAAGCATTCATCACCGGTATCGATGACATTCTTGCCGCCGGACAATCCGTGCTGAATGAAGAATTGATTTTGCGCGACGGGCGGGTGTTTGAACGCGATTATGTGCCGGTTGAAACCGGAAACGGTCAGGTAGAAAACCTGTGGTATTACCGCGACGTCAGCCAAACTAAACAGGCTACAAGTCTGCTCACCATGCAATCGGAAGTGCTGCAGATGATTGCTTTGGGTACGGGTCTGCCGGAAGTGTTGGAACGACTGTGCCTGCTGATCGAGAAACAATCTGCGGGCGCCCTGTGCTCCATTCTTTTACTCGATGAAACCGAGGGTAAGCTTCGTAGCGGCGCGGCGCCCAGCTTACCAAAGAAATACGCGCGTGCTTTAGACGGGTTGATTGTCGGCGAAGCGCAGGGTTCTTGCGGTACGGCTGTCGCGCGGGGCAAACAGGTCATCGTGCACGATATCGCGAAAGATCCGCTCTGGGCCGGTTTTCGCAAGCTGGCGCTGAAGCACGGCATTCGGTCGTGCTGGTCAACCCCTTTCTTTTCCAGAGAGGATACAGTCCTCGGTACTTTGGCCATATCCCACAAAATACCGTGCAGCCCGACGCCTTATCACCGGCAGCTCATTCAAACCGCTGCGCATCTTGCCGGCATCGCCACCGAACGCCAAAAGGTGGAAAAAAAAATGATTAGTTCAGAACATAAATACAGGGTTCTTACGGAAAACGCTCCGATCGGCATCTATTATAACGATTTAAATGGTACTTTTCTCTACGGAAATAGAAAAGCGGAGGAAGTTACCGGCTATGAGCGCGATGCATTGATTGGCAAAAACTTCCTGAAGTTGAAATTATTAGGCCCAAAAAGTATAATGAAGGCGGCGAAACTGCTTGCACTCAATAAACTTGGCAAATCAACCGGGCCAGATTATTTTACATTGAATCGGAAAGACGGTACTCAAAGACAAGTGGAAATATGTACCGAAATAATCAATATCGACGAGAAGAGAGTTGTTCTGGGTATGGTTCAGGACATCACGGAGCGCAATCAGACGGAAGAAGCGTTGCGGGAAAGCGAGCGAAAATTCAGAGAAATGACGGATCTATTGCCACAAATCGTCTATGAAACTGACTTACTCGGAAACTTCACTTTTGTCAACAAACATGGTTACATGACCTTCGGATACTCGGAAAATGATTTGAAAACGGGTTTCAATATGCTTCAAACATTAATACCGGAAGACAGAGACAGGGCCAAGGAAAACATCCAGAGCATAATGAGCGGCAAACCCTCAAAGAACACGGAATACACCGTGGTTAAAAAAGATGGTTCAACTTTTCCGGTATTAGTCTACTCAAATCCGGTTTTGAAAAACCATAAACCGGTCGGTATGAGAGGTATCATTATTGACATCACCGAGCGCAAGCGGGCAGAGGAGGCATTAATAGCAAGCAAGTCAAGGTTGATGGCAATTTTCGACAATTCCCCAGTGGCGATTTATGAGGCGGACGCAGAGGGAAAATGTCTATTCGTGAATAAAAAATGGTGTGAATTTGCAGGATTGACCCCGGAGGAGGCGCGGGGGGATGGCTGGCAAAGAGCCTTGCATCCGGATGACCGTGAGCATATATTCAAAGTTTGGAGTCAGCATGCTCACTCCACTAAATCATGGAATTTTGAATACCGTTTCAACACTCCAACGAATGTAATAACACATGTATGGGGAACAGCATCCGCATTAAGAAACGAACACGGTGAAATCACCGGATATATTGGTGTGAATATAGACATTACTGAGCGCAGGCAGGCGGAGCAGGCCTTGAGGGAGAGCGAAGAACGATTTCGTATCTTTGTTGAGCATGCGGCCGATTCTTTTTACCTGTTGGATTTGAATGGTCGACTTGTTGACGTGAACTCTGCGGCGTGCACCAGCCTGGGCTATACGCGCGAGGAGTTGTTGAGCCTGTCAGTCCCAGATATCGACGTCGATTTTCCAGCGGATAAACTGGCTGACTTTCTCGGAAATCTGACTGAAGGCGAAGCGGTGACAGTCGAGGGAAAGCAGAAGCGAAAGGACGGATCGACCTTCCCCGTGGAGCTTCGAGTAGGTAGATTGGGAACGGAGATGCAACCAATGATTCTGGCATTGGCGCGAGACATCACCGAACGCAGGCAGGCAGAGGAAGCGCTGCACAAAAGCGAGGAAAAATATCGCAAGATTTTCGAAAATGTGCGGGATGTATATTACCAAACGGGTTATGATGGTACAATTACCGAAATAAGTCCATCAATAGAAAGACACTCGGGATACACCCGAGAGGCGCTCATTGGCACACAGATCGTGGACTTCTATTTTTATCCCAAGGACTATTTAGAACTTTGCGAAAAATTAGAACAGAATGGGGAAGTGAACGATTTTGAAATTCGATTGAAAGACAAACATGGCCGTTTGAATTATGGCTCTGTAAATGCCCGTATCGTGTTTGATGTTGACGGTAAACCAATAGCGACTGAAGGCACGCTTAGAGATATCACAGATCGTAGGCAAGCGGAAAAAGAAAAAGCCAATCTGGAACGGCAACTACACCTGGCAAAAAAGATGGAAACCATCGGTACGCTGGCCGGCGGTATCGCCCACGATTTCAACAACATTCTCCAGCCCATTTTGGGCTACACGGAAATGGCGCTAAGCAGCCTGCCAGCAACGGATCCACTTTCTGATGATTTGCAGCAAATCCTGGATGGAGCGAACCGTGCCAAAGACTTGGTCAATCAAATCTTGACCTTCAGCCGACAGCATGAGCAGGAACGCAAACCGCTCCAGCTCCAGCTGATCATCCAGGAAGCGCTGAAACTTATGCGCCCGTCAATTCCAACAACGATTGAAATTCGGAAGCGCATCGACTCATCATGCGAAAAAGTGTCGGCGGATGCGACTCAAATCCATCAAGTCATTGTTAATTTGTGCACCAACGCTTTTCAAGTGATGGAAGAAAAGGGAGGGGTGCTGACCATAGAATTGAAACAGGTTGAAGTCAACGCCCCGACCGCAAAACTTTATTCAAACCTTCAACAGAAAGAATATGCGTTGTTGACGATAAGGGACACTGGAATTGGCATGGATCAAGCCACTTTGGAACGGGTTTTTGAACCGTTTTTTACTACCAAAATGGTTGATGGAGGCACTGGTTTAGGGCTTTCCGTCGTTCATGGCATTATTCGGTCTCATCAGGGAGAAATTATCGTCAAGAGCGAGCTGGGAAAGGGCTCAACATTTCAGGTTTATTTACCCATTTTGACGGATAGGCGGCAGTCAGGTGAAAAAGATGTGGAATCCATTCCAGTTGGACAGGAATTTATTTTGGTTGTGGACGATGAAGAGGCCATCATAGGTGTGATGAAGAAAATGCTGGGAAGACTTGGTTACCGCGTCATTGCCAAAAACAGCAGCATCGAGGGATTAAAAGCATTTCGTGAGCGACCTGCGGAGTATGATCTGGTTATTACGGATTTAACCATGCCTAATCTGACCGGGCTGGAATTGGCAAAAGAAATAGGGAAAATTCGCTCGGGAATACCGGTCATCCTAATGACCGGCTATGGAGAAAATATAAAAGGTGATCTGCAAAAAGACTACGGCATTCAGGCAATTGTCGGCAAGCCGATAATGTTCCGTGAGCTAGCCGCGATGATTCGAAAAGTAATTAAAAGTAATTGATAAATTTAGCTAAGAAATCTCAATCCCAAAAAATGGGTGCGATTTGGCTGCAAATTCGCCACATTAGTTAAGTGGTTGAGAATGTGTCCGATGCGAGCGGTGATCAGACTTTCCAAACTAAGCTCATATCATTTTTGTAACTTAATTTGGAATTAGCGGGGTAACTCGAATTTCAAAATTTTCTTTCAAGCCAGAGAAAAGCGTTGCCCGCCAAGAAAAGTAAAAAAACCACAGAAGTGAAATTGGCTGGAATTGCGGAGTGATTTCAGCGAAGGAATCTTCCTTCATTGCACTTAGCGCTGCGAATTGTTCGGTAGCAGAGATTTTTTTATTTTGTTGCCACGACTTCCACTGATCCGGTTTTTGTGCATAAAACCACAAAGGATTCCCCCTTTGAGTTGAAACCCTATACCAGCCTTCATGCTTCGGCCAATAAATTCCGGACCATTGCCGAGGATTAATTCTATCTTGCTGGAGATAAATGATATCGGTCACTCCGGATTCAGTTTTCATCATTCCCGCAGGATAGGTTGAACTTGTGACTAATTGCAAATCAATCGGCTGATCAACAAAAACCGGGCCCGGCCTGATTTGCCAAAGTTCTCTGCTATCCTCTTTAGCCAATTCGTTGATTATCCGGCTCCAATAAACCGCGTGGTATTGAGATTCACCTGCGAGGACCCATTTGTATGAATTCCGAATCAGACTCGTGCCAATCAGTCCTTTGCTGCGATGAGAAACGCCCGCCAAAATTTGTCCGGTGTTATCTTTAATGACGGGCTTCAAGCCGACATCTTCCTTTATTGCGAACGGCTCGGCTGTGGCTTCGATTGTTATGCCATCAAAATTTGCCATGGTAAGTTTGACGGTGCGATATTCGAGATCCGGAAACTTTTCAAAACTAAAATTGAGAAAAAATGATCGATCAGAAAAAGTGTTATCGCCGCCATTTAGGACAATTTCATCGGCAACAATCAATGCTCCCAAGCCATCATCGGTAATCCCCGATTTAATTAAGTTGCGTTCAGCGTTTGTTAAACTTTGCAAAGATTTCCCATCTATTATTATCAAATCAAAGTCTTTTAGCAAATTAGACGTAAGACGATTCAGAGGCATTTTTGAGTGATTTAAAAACTCAAATCTGAACCGCCCTCGGCTAATTTTTGTGCGAATTACGACGGAATGTTTTTGTTTAACAAGCCAATTTTTTAAATATTTTGTCTCGAATCGCGGCGCATTTTCGAGAATGAGAATTTTCATATTTGAGATTGGCACGGTTAACAAATCAATTTGTTCGTCAAAAACTAAATGACCATCTTTTGTTTTGAATATTAAGTTATAGAGAAATAGCCCGGTGTCCGGTGGCGTAAACTGAAAATTAAAAGAAAAATTTTCCTGATCATTAATTTGAGTAGAATCTACCTCGCCAGCGGGACCCATGAGCATGAGCCGGCCATCACCTCTGGTTAATTTTCCTTGCACGTGCACCTGTTCTCCTAAATGCACCAATCTCTTCCACCAAATGTTTTGGATTCCGGCTTCGGGCAAAGATCGATGAAATTGTACTGCGACACCTTTTGCTTCCTGCCACTCATAATCGTGCAGGCCATGGCCCAAAATATGCATCATTCGAATTTCGGGATAATTTCGAATGATAAATGCTAAATCCGGAACTGCAATAGCCTCGCGAAAATCTGCATTTTTGTCCAATGAGAAAACCCGCGACACCCTGATATTTGAATTTAGAAAATTTCGAAACTGGCTGGCATCAGTTCCCGGGGTAACGAGGATAGCTTCGGTGATTTTTAACTCAGTTCGCCATTGCGGTTGCAGTACCAGCAGCAACAAAGCAAGGACGGAAACAGCGGTCGCCAAAACCCTTAGTTTCAAACGACGCCGATCTTGCCTTCGTACGGCGGTCCAAATTAATCCTGTTAAAAAAAAGCCATAATCGCCAAAATCAGAAGAGAGGCTTTTCCAGCGGGGATACTCAGCGGGTCCCAGTTCAAAAGCGTTCTCCAAATTTCCGGAAGTAACGCTTCGACAATTCAGTTTCGGTGTTTCATTCGGCATTTACTGGAACACCCGATTGCATAGCATTTATATCAGATATACATGGCGTTTACGAAACCTCATAGGAGCTACCAGCCCAAGCTGCGGGGATAAAAGCCTTTTGCAGGCAAGGCACAAGCTAGTCGTAGATATTTAATCAACCTGTTAGACACAGCCATTTGAACGTGAAGGCACTATTGCCACAACGCTTGCTGAAGAATCTGAAGTTGGTTTGCCCGCAGCCTTACATCAGGTGGGTTTATCATTTGAGGGCCGCAGCACAAAGGCGATAATGATGCCTTAAATTTAGTGCGACTTTTAAAAGCGCTATTTCAAAAAGCGAGAGTTCTCGCAATTAAGTTGATTCAGCGATTTGGGTTCGGCATCGTTGGTTTCATTGCATTTTTGATACAAAACAGGGTATCTATTTCCTCTTCACGCCCACTGGACTTGAGCAAGATCTTTAACTTTTCGGCCGCCTTGCCATTGTAAAATTGCAGAGACCAAGCGTTTTTCAGGGCGAATTCCGCCTCTTCATGCTGGTTTGTCTTCAGGCAGAGAGTTCCCAGGGCAAACCACAAACGATGGTCGTTCACTATAATGGCGAGCGAATT
>SMXC01000335.1 GCA_004356825.1 Caldithrix sp. | reverse complement strand
TGCCAAACTGCTCCAGCGGATCAATATTGGTTTCCCCGGTCATTCTGGCGGCGACCGCCACCATAATGAATACACCGAGTACCGCAATCGTTGAGGCCCAAAAAGGAACGCCGATGAAAAGCAAGCCAGCCAGACTCAACAAAACGATCAAGGGCAAAAGCCGAAAATAAATTCCGCGTGACTTTAGCATCGGTGCGAATATTCTTCTAATTCGGGGGATAATATAACTCGCAAAAAATCCGATCCCTGCTCCCAGAACAATCCCCATCCCTAAATTCTCAACAATTCCTTCTGCCGGCTCTCTTGTAAAACCTCTTTGGGTCAACAAAGGAATGAGTATCAGCCAGCCAATGACTGCGCCCCCAAACCAGGCCAGGCCGGTACGTTTGCCAAGAATATAGCCGCCACTAACAGCTATGGGTAATGGTAGAATCGCGACATAAATACCTAAAAAAGTCAGTCCGGCAAGCGTAAATCCGGCAGGAAAATATATCTCACGCACCAGGGCAAACAGGGCAGCGGCAGCGCCGCACATTAAAATAAAAAATAGTTGCCGGCCGCCGGTTTGGCCGAGTTTCAGCAGTTCGGCTCCAGCCGTGCCAGCCGGATAAGGCAGTTGCTCTTCGTCCACAAACGTATATTTTAATGGCACAGACAAAAGAATACCCAACAAACCCGCGACGACGGTCAGCAATCCCAGCAAATAAGGATTGGGCCAGGTAATGTCCAGGTCTCGGGTTTGATTGAGGTAAATGATGCCGGGTACGGTGAAAACAATTCCGGCTGCAATCAAGCCTCCTATGCTTGCCCCCGCCTGAGCCACGTTAATTTCGTGAATATTGAGCCGTTGTGATCTAGTCAAAAGTTTAATAATGCCGCCGGATACGATGACTGAGAAAATAATCGGCCAGGGCAGCGCACCGATCTTGATGGCGATATAGGAAGAACTCGCCAGCAGAAATAAAGAGAGTGCGACGGCGATTACCGCTGCCCTTAATGTGAATCCGGCCTTTTCATCTTTGGAGTTTAGCATAATTTATGAAATCAATTTCTTAAATATAACGCGTTGTGCTAGTTAAAAACATCTCACCCTGTCATGTAGAACGGTATCGCAAATATGCGAATCATTTTCGAAAATTTTTGACCGTGAAGCATCTGAAAACCAGATCCTTTCGCCCTTAGTTCAAAAAAACTAATACCACGCGTTAAATATAGTAAATTACCTTGAAAATTCAACCTGATAAGAATTATTAATAATTGAACGAAAAGTCTATCGTATACCCGTCTTTGCGAGGCATTTTTTTGCCGAAGCAATCTCAAGCCTACCTAATCAGGGGATTGCTTCGCTGAGAAATGCTCACAAAGACGAAAAATCAAGTTTTCGTTCAATCACTAATCACTAATTAAAATATTTACTGTATTGGCCGGCAGATTTTTTCATCTGCAAAAAAGGTTGCAGATAAGAGTAATAGGCATTATATTATACGAGAAATTTCTAAGGAACTAAACATATGCCTTTTCCAAGCACACAAAAGGAAAATATTAAAAAGGAAATCAGAGACTTATTAAGTCCCGAACAAGAAATTACAAAAATTATTATCTTTGGATCATTTATCAAATCAACTAGTCCTCGTGATATCGATATTGCTGTTTTTCAAGATAGTAATCAAAAATACATGCCGTTATCACTAAAATATCGGCGATTGACTCGAAAGATAGCAAAAATATTACCTTTAGATGTTATTCCAATTAAGGCAAGCGCTGACAATGTTTTTATTAATGAGATAGAAGCTGGCGAAATAATATATGAAAGATGACGCCAAAATATGGTTACAATACTCTGAAGAAAACTTACAATCAGCTAAACTTCTCCTCGAAAGCGGTCTTTTAAATCCCTGTCTCCAAAACGTCCAACAATGTGTAGAAAAACTCTTAAAGCAATCTTAATTGAAAACTCCCATATCCTCAAAAAGACTCATGACATCTTAGAACTTAAAGTTTTTCTGGATGGAATTGGTATAAAAATTGATCTAACAGAAGATGAATGCGACTTTTTGAATTCGATATACCTTCCATCGAAGTATCCAATTGGGAGCGCACTTCCAGATTATGATCCCGGAATAGAAATTTGTCAGGGGAAATGGAACAATAAATAAAAACAGGCGGAAACACTATGTCGTCGCAAAAAGTCTCAATTCCAGATTTGCAGCAAAAGAAAAAAAAGAAACATCCTATCACCATGTTGACAGCCTACGATTACCCGAGTGCGACTCTGGTAGACGAAGCGGGGGTAGATATTATTCTGGTGGGCGATTCGGTTGCCATGACGGTTCTCGGGTATCCTGACACCGTTTCCATCACTGTCGATGAAATGTTGCATCATTGCAAGGCTGTTGCCAGAGGCGCGAAACGCGCTTTTCTGATTGGGGACATGCCGTTTTTATCCTATCAAATCGATGCAAAGGAAGCCATTCGAAACGCCGGTCGCTTTATCAAAGAAGCAAGAATGGAGGCGGTGAAACTCGAAGGCGGTCGAGAAGTGATAGAAAGCGTTCGGGCGATCATCGATGCCGGCATCCCGGTGATGGGGCATCTGGGCTTGACGCCACAAACGGCCACAAAACTGGGAGGGTACAAAGTCCAAGGCAAAACTGAAAAATCGGCTAAGCGTATGTTGGAAGACGCCGTTGCTCTGCAGCAAGCAGGCTGCTTTGCTCTGGTTCTGGAGGCTGTGCCGTCAAAACTGGCGGAATCCATCACCGCCGAACTCAACATCCCAACCATCGGCATCGGAGCCGGACCTGCCTGTGATGGCCAGGTTCTCGTTTTTCACGACATACTGGGTTTGTTCGATCAATTTACACCGACATTCGTCAAGCAGTACGCGAATTTACGCGAGCCCATCCTGAAGGCCATTCGAACCTATCGTCAGGAAGTTGAGTCCGGCGTCTTCCCTGCTGATTCACATAGTTTTTAAAACGGATAATGGCGAATTAAAACGCTGACTCAAAAAACGGAACAAATGACCTTTCCAGGGAACATCACCATTTTCGGAGCTGGCGCCATGGCCACGCTTTTTGGTTTTTTCCTGAACAAAGTAAGCGATCGGATAACACTTTTTAGCGCCTGGACGGAACAAATCAACGCAATCACGGAAAATGGCCTGACGTTCATGGATCCGGATGGAAACAAATGGACTCGAAGGCTCAACATCACCAACAACCTCCATCATGTTCCGCCGACGGATGTGGCTTTAATTTTGGTCAAAAGCTATCAGACGAAACATACAGTTGGGCAGGTCAAGGGGGTTTTGCGGCCAAACGGACTGGCCGTGACCCTGCAAAACGGTCTCGGAAATGTTGAAATCTTGCAAGCGGCGCTTGGAGGAGACCGGGTAGTTGCAGGAATCACTTATCACGCCGCCAATCTATCGGCGCTCGCTTGCGTGCAGCATGCAGGAGCAGGCAAAACCTTCCTGGGTATGAAAGTAGGGCGAGAAACCCAACTAAACGAAATCGTCAATTTGTTGAATAAAGCTGGCATTCAGACCGAGCTTATCAAAAATATTGCAAGTCTGAGCTGGAGCAAACTCATCGTGAATGCAGGTATCAATCCTTTGACGGCTTTGCTGGAGATCGAGAACGGTGACCTTTTGCACGATCCGCTTCTCGGCAAGATTTTAGCGGCTACGGTTCAGGAAGTCGCAGCGGTGGCAACCAGGCACGGCATCAGCCTGCCGCACTCCGATCCCGTTGAGCACGTGTTCGACATTTGTCGTGCCACCGCTCGCAATCGATCTTCGATGCTTCAGGACATCGTCAGGGGGGCTAAAACAGAAATCGAAGCCATAAACGGAGCTGTCGTCGATCTCGGTGTGCGTTATGGAATTCCGACGCCGGTGAACCAATTTCTTCTGGAACAAGTTCAATCGAAACAGGCTGGCGAAACGTTCGAGCCAGACCGGCTCAACGATCTAGAGGCGTGGCCGAAAAGTGCCCTGCAATGCTAAAGCCTTGCACTCCATTAAAGATAAGTTATTGTTTTTTAGTTGAGCATTTAATTATCAGGAGTCCAAAAGTTTACTTTTGCCATTTTTCGGCCACGCCTCTAGTTCAGTGATTCCGAATTAACGTTCAAAAAGTAATAGGCATTTTGTTTGTCCGGTATGCTGAATAGTCATTAAAGTCATTGCAGGTCATTGGGTCATTTTGGCCCAGAACTCTGGCGAGTTCTGCTACAAAATATAGCGGAAGGCGACCCCTTGCCGCTTTTCCTTAATTTTTTTATAATAATGAAGTCGGGAATGAGGCGCCTGAAGCCCGCGCAGGATCCCTCGACCGTTTTACAGGGCGAGGAGCCGGAGCGGCCACAAAGTCGCTAAAATTATGAAATGTACGGGTTAGTATTATTATTTATGCCTAAAATAGAGGTTCATGAATAATAGAGGCTAAATGCATTATTATTATTTGGAGTCGAAGCACTAGTAAACAGATACCTATGAAAGTTTTTTCCGAAATCTCCGAAGTTCGCAAATGTCGCTGGCGCGACGCCTCTTTAAATTGGGGGTTGGTTCCAACCATGGGATTATTGCACGAGGGGCACTTGAGTCTTGTACGCCGTGCCCGCAATGAGAATCAGAAAGTAGGGGTCAGCATTTTCGTGAATCCGATTCAATTTAATAACCAGCAAGACCTGGTGAGTTATCCTCGGGATCTGGAGCGAGATCTCGAACTGCTCAGAAAAGAGGGCGTCGATCTGGTGTGGACGCCAACACCCAATATCGTCTATGCCACCGATTTCCAAACATTTGTCGAAGTGGAACGAATCACTCGACCGTTGGAAGGAAAAGCACGTCCGGGCCACTTTCGCGGCGTTACAACCGTGGTTGCAAAAATTTTCAATGTTTTCCAACCCCACCGCGCTTATTTCGGCCAGAAAGACGCGCAGCAGGCCGTCGTCATCAGGCAAATGGTCAGGGATTTGAATTTTAATCTCGACCTCATTACCTGTCCAACCGTGCGCGAAACGGATGGGTTGGCCATGAGCTCAAGAAACGCTCGCTTGTCCCCTGCGGCACGCCGACAAGCCGTCTGTCTTTTTCGAGCTTTAACTGCCGCCGAAAATGCGTTTCATGCGGGCGCTCGGAATGCCGCCAAATTAAAATCGGTGATGGAAAAAACTACTGAGCCATTCGATAAGGCGCGTATCGACTATATCAGCGTGGCTCATCCGGAAACGCTCGATGAATTAACTGCCATTAACGAGAAAGCGCTGCTTTCCCTGGCTCTCTTCATCGATGACCTCCGCCTTATCGATAATTTGATACTTGGTTGAACAAACAATACATTCGAACTAATCATGAAAGGATGAAATTTGAAAATGAGATGGCTTCTTCGCTCTAAAATTCATAAAGCAACAGTGACGAATGCAAAGGTGGAATATGTCGGCAGCCTTGAGATCGATCAGGATTTGCTCGAAAAAACCGGCCTCTGGCCCGGCGAAAAAGTGCTGGTTTCCAGCCTTGAGACGGGAGAGAGATTGGAGACCTACGTGATTTCTGCAAAAAGAGGTTCCGGGATCATTTGTCTGAACGGCGCGGCCGCCCATGTGATCAAACGGGGCGAACAGGTGATCATCATGGGGTTTGAGTTAAGCGACAAACCGATTGAATCTAAAGTGATCCTCGTCGACAAAAAGAATCAATTTGTTCGATATTTATGACGTCCCAAATTTTAAACTCAACTACCTGTCACGATAGTCGCTGCGAGCGACCTCAAATGTAGGAGAACAGATGAGCTTTATTTCAGCAATCCTGACCTTAGTTTTTTTCAATCCGAATCTACCTAATTCCAACAATCTTGGCGTCATTCAACCGTATCTGATTTTAGGCGGCACACAAGGCGCGATGATCGAGCAGTTCAATGAGCCGGACGCGGTGGCATTTACCAGCGATGGTAGGTTGCTTGCCGGAGACACGCAAAACGGCAGGTTTAAGATTTACTCGATTTCAAAACACGGCCTTTCCATTATCACGATTGGTGAACCCGGTAGGGGGGACTGCCAGTTTGATAATAGCCTCGAAGTCGTGCTGCCCAACGGCCGCAAAATTTATAACGAAGTTCAGGGTATCGCCTGTAATTCAAAAGATGAGATTTTTGTCATCGATCAGGGGAACCGCCGAATCCTGGTCTTTGATGCGACTGGCAAATGTCTTCCACAACATACTATTAATTTGAAAACAATCTTGGTCCCTCCCGATTCCGTTAACGGCACGAGCTACACCAGTATTCAGGGAATCACGATTGATGAGCAAGACAATATTTACTTAACTGACACGGGAACGCGGCGCGTTTACAAATTCAGGAAAGATGGTTGTCAAATTACCGAATTTGATTTTCAAGTAATGGATAAAAACGGTACCATTCTGCTCGATCCCGAATCGATGGTTATTCATAACAACAAGCTCCTCATTGCTGACGAAGGTAATCAAATCATCAAAGTCTATGAAAAAAACACCGGACGATTCACCGGCCAAACCATCGGTCATCCTGATCTCTTCGGGCGGGACGTTGAAGGGTTGGCAATTTATCAGGACAAACTTTTCGCACTCAACGAGGAGTCGGGCCAGGTCATTATTTTTGATTTGACTAAAGATGAGACGCCAGTCATCGGATTTTTTGGCGAGAAAGGTTTGACCCCGGGCCGGTTTCTATCTCCGGACGGCCTCGCGGTGAGTCGGGACGGTCGCTATCTCGCCATTGCGGATCAAGGTAATTTTAGAATCCAGATTTTTGAATTACAAAATATCTTGAATCAACTAAAATAAAGAGTTCACACGTTAAAAAAGTTTTTTGCAAAGGAACTGGATTTTTTTAATTAATCTTTTTGCCTAATTCCTTAAACAGCC
>SMXC01000334.1 GCA_004356825.1 Caldithrix sp. | reverse complement strand
TCAATTTTCAGTTTTTCAAACAAAATCATTGAAAGTTATGGTTGTATTGGACATTGGGATTTGGCATTTGAGTTTTATCCCCGACTAAACTTGTCTCCGAATTCTTTAATCGGGGAACATTCGGGGACATGTAATTTGTAGTTTGTTTTTTGAGATTTGCGGCTTGTCCGCGTTAGCTGTTGGCGACACTAGATTCATCGGATGACTCAAAGCCATCGGACGAATAAGCTATCGGCTTTAATTTTGTATGCTTGTGATAAACCTTGGCAACGATCTTCCAGCCGCTGTCGAACTTAAGCAAAGAAAGATAATCCGTGCAAACCAGCTTGCCTCTCTTTTGAAAGCTTAGCTTTTGCGCTTGCGGAGCCGCAGGTCACATCGATGCTGGCAAAATTGTGTTCCCATTTGTATTTGCCGGGATCGAAATCATCTTTGGCTTTTCTTTTTTCAATGCCTTCAATCCAGGTGGCGATGGGATATTTTTTGATCTCCTCCCCTTTCGCTGAAAAAATGGCAAAATCCGCGTGAAAGCCTGCTTTCATGCTTTTTGTGTCGAGCTTATTAAACGCACCGTTGATGTAGGCCGACTCGATCAGGGACTGCACCTCTTTTTTACCGGTATCCATTTCGGAATAATATCTCGTAAATGCCAGCAACGAAAAACTAGCAACTAAAAATAAACCGACTAATAAAAGCTTTTTCATAACTGCTCCTCCTGATTTAAGTGATGAAATTTATGAAGCACACCGATTTTTTCGGTGGTTTCAGTGTTTTAAAGTTTCATTATGGATTGAAATAATTCAACCCTGAATAATTCACTAACCATAAAAGTCGTCATTCCCGCGCAGGCGGGAATCCATTACAAATCAACAGCTAAGTGCAGGTTATGGCTGCCCGACTGCTCGGGCCATGACAATATTGAAGTTTGTTGACTGAAATGAAAATTCATGAATTAACAGGGTTAAATAAATTTTCCTGAATCGGTAGGACTTTGTTACTCTTGTAACAGAAAAAAGTTATTTGCTATAAAAATTACTTGTAACTGCCCGCACTTTCTACTATCTTTTTCTTAAACTGATAAAATAATACAGGTAAGCTACGGCCATGTCTAAACATCTGGAAATCATAGAAAAGATAGAAGCCCAAATTGGGCTGAAGTTGGTTTTGTTGGAAAAGTTTGATTTGTCTAAGATAAAAAGAGGATATCTACTAGATAAAAAAGAGCAGGTCGTTGGCCTCCAGCTGGATGAAGTTGAGATTCAGGACTATTCGTTTTAAGCACGGAACTGCATGCAAAAATCGTTCGGCGGGACGCCTCCGCTAGTTTTCGGTCAATCACTAAATAAGAAAGAGGATAATATGATAAATTCACTCACCGAACTCTTCATCCGCGATTTAACCAAACTCAAAGATGAAATCAACGCCTACGCCGATGAATCGAAACTCTGGATAACAGCCAAAGAAATCAACAATTCGGCAGGAACCCTGTGTCTGCACCTGGTGGGAAATTTGAAGCATTTTTTGGGCGCAACATTGGGAAACACAGGTTTTGTGCGCGACAGAGACGCAGAGTTCACGCAAAAAAATGTGCCGAGGGCCGAGCTGGTCAAAGGCATTGATGAAGCCATCGCAGCGGTGAAAACCACCCTGGACTTACTCGATGAGCAAAACCTGGCCAAGCCCTATCCAATCGACTTTTATAAAAAGCAAGGCAGCACGGCTTTTTACCTGCTGCACTTCAGCAGCCATTTGAATTATCATTTAGGGCAAATCAATTATCACCGCCGCTTGCTAAGTTAGGTTATTCGTTATTCAGGCGGATATTTTTCGAAAACCTTAGTCATCGCTGCATTGACTTTCTCCTGTGAAGCATCCGGTTTGCCGATCGTGCCAACCGCAGCGCCTCGCCATATCAGCTGCTTCAATCTCGGATCGACAACGTCGATAATAATTGAACCCTGTTTGTAGCGGTGGACGTGTCCCCGCCGCCAGCCATAATAGCCATATCTCGCCGGTGAAACTTCAACCCGCTTTTGTAAATTAACGTGGTAGACCAATAAAGCATCAACCCGCCCGGATTTTTTTACTTCATATCCCTTCGCCTCTAATTCTTGCTCGACCGCCCGGCGAATCCGCTTATCCAAAAGCGAGCCTTTCCGAACTGAGTTCTTGCTGCCTTTCTTTGGATTCCGCATCCATTTGAAAGTAGTATATTGAGTAAAATCGATGTCATGGTCATAATCAGATTTGACATAGATGCTGGAACACCCCAAAAAAGCAAGCACCAGCCAGGCACTCAGGACAAAGCAAACTTTTTTCATCTTAAGCCTCCGAGGTTTAAGTGTTAACTTTTCCATTTTTTTGAAAGAAAATGGTCTCAATGACGAGAAGCTAATGACAGTACCCGTCATTAGTTATCAGGGTCATTTGCCTTTCGGCGTTCATTTTAGACAGCATCCAAATTCACATCTGCCACTGACGGCGCCTTAGGTTTAAAAACGATAGCACGGCGACTTCGTAAGAATGCAAAGGGTGTGCCAGGACGAGAATAGCCTTGTAGCTTTCGCAAGCCGGTAAGACCTGTAAGAGAATTGCTTAATTGGTTAACATTGATGCGTAGAGAGTTTACAACTTGAAATTTGAAACCATTTTGAAATGTCTTGAAACTCTTTTTATAATTCAAACGTATGATTCAAACAATCGTTTGATTTAAATTGAGTATGGACACAAACTCTTCACAAAGGACCGCTCATGCAACAACCCAAGGAAACCAAAACAAAACTACTGGATGTTGCCGAAAAATTGTTCGCCCAAAAAGGTATCGACGCCACCTCTCTGCGAAATATTATTTCTGAAGCCGGGGTCAATCTGGCTGCCATTCATTACCACTTCGGCTCGAAAAACGCCCTGATTCTCGAGGTAGTCGCGCGGCGGGTTCAGCCCATTAACGAAGAAAGGTTCAGGCGGTTGCAGGAATGTGAAAACAACAACTTGACCGGGCCTGAACTTCTTGAGGGTTTGATCCGGGCTTTTCTGGAACCACTGATTCGAGTAAAAGTTGAGACCCCGGATCGGGTGCAGTACACCCACAGAATTCTGATGCAATTGCAATTTGGTTCGGGGCAACTGCTTGAATCCGTCTTCCACTTATTTGACGAAAACATCAAGCGCTTTTTCGCGGCTTTCACAAAGGCATTACCGGACCTTTCGCCGGCGGAGCTGTCGCTGCGGTTCAGATTTATGGTGGGAACCATTCACATGATTGTCGTTGAACCGCCTATCAAGAAACTTTCGATGTTTTCAGAAATGTCAAAATTGCAGCCGGATATTTTAATGGAACAGATTGTGTCGTTTTTGGTTGCCGGTTTTGGTTCCGAATCTCCTAAACCTCAGACGGGAGTAAATAACAAATGACAAGAAACACTTTCATTGCACTGCTTTCAATTTTGGCTTTTTCATGTGCCTCGGCGCCCCCGAAAAAAGACATTCAAACCGGCGTTGACTTGCCGCAAACATGGAAATTGGATTTGCAAACAGAAACTGCAATCGATTCCGCCTGGTGGAATGAATTCAATGATCCAAAATTAAACGAAATCCTGGTGCAAGCGTTTGGTCAGAATTTCAATCTCGCCATCGCTGCGGCAAATTTACAAACCGCGGCTGCCCAGGCAAGAATCGCAGGCGCACCCCTTTTCCCGCAAGTAGATCTTTCGACAAACGGCGCCCGCACCAAACAGAACTTTATCGGACTGCCGATTCCCGGATTGGAGGGAGGCGTGTTGAGCAGCACTGTCAGCTCGTTCGGACTTTCCATGAATTTGAGCTGGGAGTTGGATCTTTGGGGCAGACTGAGCGCAGATAAATCCGCCGCCGTGGCACAGGTGCAGGCGTCTCGAGCCGATTTTATTGGCGCCCGGTTGTCGCTGGCAGCCCAGATCAGCAAAACCTGGTTTACCGCGATTGAGGCCAAACGTCAGGTGGAGTTATCGCAGGCCACCGTTGAGAACTGGCGCGCCGCCAGGGCACAGGTAAAACGCCGTTACGAGAGTGGACTAACCTCCTCACTCGATTACCGCCTCTCGCTGTCAAATTTCGCTATCGCCGAAGCCAACCTGGCAAGCAGTCAATCTCAGTACGAGACTACCTTGCGGCAATTGGAAACTTTACTGCGGCAGTATCCCTCGGCCAGTATCGCTGTGAGTCCTGAACTTCCGGAAATTTCCAGCGATGTTCCGGCGGGTCTGCCCGCTGATCTGCTCAACCGGCGACCGGACCTGGCCGCCGCAGAACGGAGGGTTGCAGCGACCCACGCCGGCGTTTCCAGCGCAAAACGGGCCCTGCTGCCAAGAATCAGTTTGACCGGTTCGGGTGGAACTTCAAGTAATGAACTTGGTGATTTACTCAAAGGTGACTTCAGTGTCTGGCGCATCGCCGGCAATATTCTGCAACCGCTTTTCCAGGGAGGCCGGCTGCGGGCAAACGTGAAACTGGCAAAATCGCAAGCGGATATCGCTCTGCTTAATTATCAGCAGACCGCACTTAACGCTTTTGCCGAAGTAGAAAACTCACTGGCCAGCGAACGCTATTTAAACCAACGCCAGACTGCTCTCGAAGAAGCAACTCATCAGGCTCTGGCTGCACGCAATTTAGCGGAAACACAATACGGCCGCGGACTGATCGATTTTATCACCATGCTGGAAACCCAGCGTTCCGCTTTTGAAACCGAACGACTACTCTTGACCGTTCGTCGCCAGCGTTTGGAAGCCAGAATTAACCTCTACCTCGCACTTGGCGGCGGTTTTTCAGTGAAAAACCAATCTAACCAAATCTAAATTGGAGTTATTCTGATGAGTCAAAAATTAAAGTACTTATTGCCTTTGGGGATATTAGCTGTAAGTATTCTTGGCGCCCTGGTGATTGTCGCTTCCAAACCGGACATTCAGCCGCAAACGCGGGAAATACCGCCTAAGCTGGTGCGGGTTCTATCGGTTAAAAAACAAACGATTCAAATGACTATCGTTTCCCAGGGAACCGTGACGCCCCGCACCGCAAGCGCTCTTGTAGCGCAGGTTGCGGGACGAATCACAGCGGTTTCGCCTTCTTTCGTAGCTGGCGGTTTTTTTGAGAAAGGCGATATTTTGATTTCACTTGACCAGAGCGATTATGATCTGGCGGTGATCCAGGCAAAATACCAGGTTGCCCAGGCAGAGCTGACCTTACAACTCGAAGAGCAGCAGGCCGAAATTGCCAGAGAAGAATGGCAGCAGCTTAACGACGGCGATATTCCATCTCTGGTGGCGCGGGAGCCTCACCTAAAACAAGCAAAAGCCGCCCTTGAAGCTGCCAGGGCGACACACGAGCAAACAGAATTAAATTTGCAGCGCACTCATATTCGGGCACCCTTCGCCGGCAGGGTGCGAACCAAAAATGCCGATGTCGGTCAGTATGTGACTCAGGGAATCGCTCTGGCCCGGATTTATGCCATCGACTATGCGGAGGTACGTTTGCCGCTCCCGGATTCCGAACTGGCTTTTCTCGATCTGCCGTTTGATTTTAGAGGCAGGGAACCTCGTAAAAAAGGACCCCGGGTCAAGCTTAAAGCAAATTTTGCCGGGAAAGCCCGGGAATGGCAAGGTAATCTAACCCACATCGAGGCTGAAATCGATCCCCGCAGTCGCATGGTTCACGTTGTTGCCCAGGTGGAGAATCCGTACGGAAAAAACAAGTCCAAAGAAAGCATGCCTTTGCCCGTCGGGCTTTTTGTTCAGGCCGAAATTTCAGGGAAAAGAATAGAAGATGTTGCTGTGCTGCCCCGCACCGCGCTTCGTAATGAAAATCGGATGCTGGTTTTGGATGCTGAAAACCGGCTGCGATTCCGAAAAGTGGAGATATTAAAAACCGATGCCGAAAATGTCTACATTTTAGAGGGGCTAAAAAATGGCGAGCAGGTTTGTATTTCCCCACTCGAAGCAGCCATCGACGGCATGCCGGTTAAACCGTTTGATGAACAAGCAGCCAATAATTTGAATCAGGAGAAAAAACAATGAACCATGCAATTGCCTGGTTTGCAGAAAACAGAGTCGCTGCCAATTTATTGATGGTGGTGATTCTGACAGCGGGAATCATTTCATTATCGCAAATAAAATTAGAGGTGTTTCCTGAATTTTCATCGGACATCATTACGGTCTCTGTCGCCTACCTCGGAGCGCCGCCTGAAGAAGTGGAAGAAGGCGTTTGTGTCCGCATTGAAGAGGCTATTCAGGATTTGGAAGGCATCAAAAAAATTTCATCCACGGCCTCTGAAGGCGTGGGCAGCGTCACAGTGGAAGTCCAATCCGGTTACGATTCAAGACGATTGCTGGATGACGTGAAGTCACGCGTGGACGGCATTTCCACGTTTCCGGCAGAAACCGAGAAACCAATCATTCAAGAACTTGTGGTTCGCAGCCAGGTCATCAACGTGGCGATCTCCGGACAAACGGACGAAAAAAGTCTAAAAGCGATCGCGGAACGTGTTCGCGATGAAATCGCTGATTTGCCGGAAGTGAGCCAAGTCGAGCTTGCTGCAGCCCGGCCGTACGAAATCTCAATTGAGGTTTCCGAGGATGCGCTGCGGCGTTACGGATTGACTTTCGATGAAGTCGCGCAGGCCGTCCGGCGTTCTTCCTTCGATCTCCCGGGCGGGACGGTCAAAACTTCCAGCGGAGAAATTTCTTTGCGCACCAAAGGACAAGCCTACAAAGGCGGTGAATTTGAAAATCTGATTTTACGTTCTTTTGAAGACGGCACCCGTCTCAGACTTGGTGACGTTGCTAATGTTATCGATGGGTTTGCGGAAACCGATCAAACTGCCCGGTTCAACGGCGACCCTGCTATGTTAGTGCAGGTTTTTAGAGTTGGAGATGAAAATGCGCTTGACTTGGCCAATGCCGTTAAAGAATATGTCGCCGAGGCAGGAATTCACATTCCGCAAGGGATTCACTTAACGACCTGGCAGGACGATTCGCTGATTCTGAAAGACCGGTTAAGCCTTCTTCTTCGAAATGGCCGTACCGGATTTGTACTGGTTTTCCTTTCCCTTGCACTTTTTCTGCGCTTCAGGCTCGCCTGGTGGGTAGTCGCAGGGATGATCATGTCTTTTTTCGGCGCCTTCTGGATGATGCCATACTTCGGCATTTCGATCAACCTGCTTTCACTGTTTGCTTTTATTCTGGTTCTGGGAATTGTGGTGGACGACGCCATCGTCATTGGTGAAAATATTTACTCCCATCTTGAACGCGGCACAAAAGGGTTGCAGGCCGCCATCCAGGGAACTCAGGAAGTGGCGGTTCCGGTCACATTTGCGATTCTGACAACCATCGCGGCCTTTTCGCCGCTTCTTTCAATAACCGGGAATATGGGGAAATTTCTAAAAGTCATTCCAATCATCGTCATCGCAACCCTCGCTTTTTCGCTGATAGAATCGCTATTCATTTTGCCGGCTCACTTGTCGCATCTGAAGTTTAACCGTGACAAGAATAAGGCCGGAAAAAACAACTGGCTAAAAAATCTGCAGGATAAATTCGCGGAGAGAATGGACTACTTTGTGAAAAATCATTATCGAAAAATATTGGATCTTGCTTTGAAATGGCGTTATACTTCGATCACAATTGGACTCGGAACCCTGGTTTTAACCATGGCGCTTGTCGGCGGCGGCTGGATAAAATTTGTCTTCTTCCCCGACGTTGAAGCTGATAACGTCGTCGCTTTTGTCACCCTACCGGAAGGCACACCTGCAACGGTCACTGCTCAAGCCGTACGGCGCATCGAAAAAAGCGCCCTTGAACTTAAAGAAGAGCTCAGGAATGGAAAAAATGATGCGATTCAGCACATTTTAGCATCCATTGGTGAACAGCCTTTCCGTGCACGCCAGCGCAGGATAAGCGGACCCCAATCAGTGAGTCGTGGCAACATTGGAGAAGTCAACTTGCAACTTGCGTCCCCGGAGGTCAGAACCATTACCAGTAGAGAATTGGCAAGGCGGTGGCGGAAGCTGGTTGGCCAGATTCCCGATGTAGAAGAGCTTTCATTCTCATCTTCGTTATTCAGCCCTGGTGAGGCTATCAACATTCAACTGGCCGGCGCCAATTATGATGAGCTGCAACTGGCCTCGGAAGAGCTGCAGGCGAGAATCACACAGTATCCAGGTGTTTTTGATGTGATGGATTCTTATCGCAGTGGCAAACAGGAAATCAAACTGAAAATCAGACCCGCCGCCGAAGCATTGGGTTTAACACTTGCCGACCTCGCTCGTCAAGTCCGCCAGGCATTTTACGGAGAGGAGGCGCAGCGAATTCAGCGTGGGCGCAATGATATTCGGGTGATGGTGCGGTACCCGTCGGAGCAGCGAAAGTCACTTGGCGACCTCGAAAATATGCGCATCCGGCTGCCGGGTGGCGTCGAGGTGCCGTTTTCAACTGCCGCCGAAATGGTTCAAGGCCGTGGTTTCTCCTCAATCAGCAGAACAGACAGAAAACGTACGATTAATATTACCGGCGATGTGGATATTAGCATTGCCAACGCCAATGAAATTGTTGAAGATATCGTAGCGAATGTGCTGCCGCCGCTGCTGAGCAAATACCGCTCGATCAGCTACTCTTTTGAAGGCGAGCAATCCGAGCAGAAGGAAGCTATGTCGGGCCTGGTCGGCGGGTTCGGTTTTGCACTGCTTTTTATTTTCATTCTGCTTGCTATCCCATTCCGCTCCTACTCACAGCCTTTAATTGTGATGAGCGCTATTCCATTTGGACTCGTAGGTGCTATCTGGGGGCATATTGTCATGGGAATGGATTTGACTTTTCTTTCCATGTTTGGAATTGTTGCCCTGACGGGTGTGGTGGTCAACGACAGTTTGGTGATGGTTGATTTCATTAACCGAGCCAGAAAAGCAGGACACCCTTTGCACGAAGCCATCCGGGAATCCGGTGTCGCCCGCTTCCGTCCAATCATCTTAACGTCGCTCACTACATTTCTCGGTTTGACACCGCTGCTTTTGGAGAAGAGCCTGCAGGCGCAGTTTCTCATCCCAATGGCAACCTCGCTAGCATTCGGAGTTGTGTTTGCGACTCTTATCACCCTCATTCTGGTTCCGACGCTTTACTTTATTCTTGAAGATTCGAAAGCTGTTGTATCGAAGTTATTGAGACGGATTTCTGAACCGGCAGCGGCTGAGGGGTAATGAATTATTTTTGATCGACCTAAAACTAGCGTGAGGCGTCCCGCCAAACAATTTCTGCATAGCAGCGACGTGCTTTAAAAAACTCGGCGAGGCAGGTCCTGAGCTTGCCGAATGGATGCCTTCGTACTAGCTAATTTTGGCTATTCGATCAATCACAATCTACAAAATTCAGGAATCTCCTCAAAAGCCCTTGAGGCGGACCCTGATTTTGCCCTAGGCCATTTATATCGCTCTTTTACAAGTACCTCGACTGAGGATTTCCAGGAGCATCTTGATAAAGCTGTGGCCTCAGCGCCAAATGCATCGGAAGGAGAGCGTCT
>SMXC01000333.1 GCA_004356825.1 Caldithrix sp. | reverse complement strand
TTCATTTTTTCAATATCCGGTACTGGATTGTAAGTCGCCACCCAGCTCCAGTTATGTCTGTTCTTTTCTGAAGGTAAAATCTTGTCTATTGCAACGAATTTGTACCACTCTTTCCTGCGGGCGATTTCAATGGCCTGCAAAAGTTCATTTCTTTTTTGACCGATTCTTAAATAATTGAAGTATTTTCCCAGCAAATCATTAGCCTCAGTTTTGTCGACTTCCGAAGCTCCAGCGTGGTTGAGTGCAATTTGATAGGAATACATTTCTTCCTCATAGGGAGTTGCGCCGCCTCCTGAAACCATAATCATGAAAGAGATGTCATCTGTCTGCGAACTGGCAACGCTCGCGACCCAGCAACCCTGGCTGTGCCCCCAAAGGCTGACCTCCTGGATTTCGGCCTGGCTTTTTAAAAAATCGATTGCAGAAATCGCATCCTTGGCAAGATCTTGTAGCGAGGATCGGGTCCAGTTGCCCGTCGACTTACCGCTGCCGCGTTTGTCGTAAATCAGGCTCGCGATCCCCAATCGAGCTAAACGATCTGCAAAAAAGAGATTTTGCCAGCGAGTGGCCTGTCCTGAGCCATGGAGAAACACAACGGCAGTTCGTGGCGTTTGATCCTCCGGAATGACAAGAGTCCCTGCCAGGGTGACGGCACCGTTGTGAAATTCAATTTCTTTTTGCGAATATGGCAGGGGTTCAGGTTGCGACTTTTCTATTCGAAATTTGGCTCTGCTATCGTGCCAATTCAAATCGCCCGAAATTGTGTTCCCTTCTAGGGTTCCGTTTATAAAATTCCAATCGCCCAAAATCGTGCCTGAATCAGCGTCAAATTTAAAATTTTGAAAAGGTATTTTGAGCATGCCCAGATCGGGCAAGCTCCAGTTTCCAAACAGAGAATCGTTTTCTGTCACCAGATCTAATTTGATACTCGTTTCTTCATTGTTTAAAATTGCTACACCAGACCAGTGTCCTTCTAGTGAAGATTTATGCACAGAACAGACCGAAATAGTTGCAGTTAAAACAATCAACGAGAATACACGAAAAAGAATTATCATCAATATTTTCTTCCTTATATTTTTGTTAAAGAGTATCAACTTGTTTTTTGAAATTAAAAATAACTTCTTGTTCATTTTAACTGCTTAATCGCTTTTCCGGCTCGTCTGCGAACAGTCTGGTTAAACATCTCGTTGTTCAGTAAAAGTTTCAGTGCGCTGACGGCCTGTTTTTCTTCCCGCTCCACAAACAGCTCAATTAAGGCAATTTGGGTCAGGGGCGAGGTCTGCCGGGTCAGCGACTCGATTAAACCGGCACGAACAACTTCTTCGTCGTAAAAAATAGAGAGTGCGTCGATGGTGGCCAATCGTACGTTCAGATTGGAGTCATAGTCTAAAGTATTCAGCAAAGTTTCAAGAGTCGTTGCTTCCAGCTGAGCGACACGATAACTATAACTCACTCCCCGCAGCCGCTCACTTGAAGATTGATTTTGCAGCAATGCAGTAGCCACCATTTGTCGCAAGCTGTAGACCTCGCTGCGCAGGACCATAAGATCTTGATTGCCCTGAGAAGGAGCCTTCATCGCCAGACCGCTTATTAAGCCAATAATCAAAAGCGCCAGGGCAAGCCCGAACTGAAAAACCGGCTGCTGCGGCCACCAGCGACCGAGTGAGTTATTCACTTTCTCCCGCCACCCAAGGCGGATTGCCGCGACATTTTGCCCGGCCTCATAAGCCTCAAGCATGGCGTAAAACCGTGCTTTTACGGTCGCAGGAGGAGTTGCCTCGGGGAGTTTACCCAATTTCTCCCAGGTTGTGCCCAGGCTTTCGAATTCAGCTTTGCATGCCGAGCAACTCAGCAAATGCTCTTCGATTTTTGAAAGTGCGCTGTCGTTTAAGTTTCCACCTAAATAGTCAGCAATTTGTCGTGTGACGTGTTCACATTTCATGACGCTCTTTCTCCCGATAGTTCGAAAAAATTATCTCTTAACCTCTGCATTGCGCGATGAACTCTTGCCTTAATCGTGCCTTCAAGGCAGCCGAATATTTGCGCAATCTCTCTATATTTTATATTTTGAAAGCGGCTGAGCACCAACACCTCCCGATCCTCTTCAGGAAGTCTGGACAAAGCCATATGCAACAGTTTTGCTTCCTGCTCCTTTTCAAAATGTTCGCTTGCAATCAGGTCCCGGCTGATCAAATCTTCCGATTCGTCATCAGCGTTCTCGAACTTTTTCTTTTTAAAATAATCAGCTCTGGAATTGCGGGCAATTTGAAACATCCAGGTGGTAAACTCGCTGCTGCCTTGGTAGGTATTCCGGTATTTTAATATACGTAGAAACACCTCTTGCAGTAAATCCTCGCTGGCCTCCCGGCTGCCTGTTAACCGCAAAAATAAATTATAGAGAATCTTGTGATGCCGTTCAAAGAGAATGCCGAGCTTTCCCAAATCACCGTCTTTTACTTGAAACATCAGTTCATTATCTGTTGGAGAATGCAATCGTATTTGACCTTCCTGAGACTTGTGTGTTAATAATACACTTGTGTTCCGTGAAAAGGTTACAACAAAAGGTTACAACAGTTAGGTTGGAAAGGTAATAACTTTGATTTAGGAATTCAACATTGAGGGAATGAAAATTAACCACAGATTAACCAAGCGCGGCGAAGGCGGCAATCAAATAATTAAGCCACGGATTTTCACTGATTGGCACAGATAAATGTGTTTAGAAAAAAAATGGAGAATCATTATGGCAATTTGAAATTTGTAGAACTTTTTAAACATCTGTGAGAATCAGTGTCCATTGTGGCTAGGAATTTTAGCCTTCCGATAGATGCATTCGGGAATGTAAACTATAAATAAAATGATTATCTCCTTGAATAAGCGATTTGCTCCGGGGTCGGTTCTGAATTAGAAGAAACCACATTCAACGATTCTAAGTCTGCAACAAATTCACTTAGATTAAAATAGCGTTGTTCCGGATTTCTGTTGAGGCATCGTTTTAGTATCTCATCTAACTGGGGAGAGTGCTCCGGATAGAGGCTGCGCAAAGAAGTGACGGAACCATTCAAATGGCGGGGTTGAGCGGATGATTTCCCATAGCCGTTCAGAGGAAGTTCATCGGTTAATAACTGCTGTAAAATAACCCCGAGAGAATAAATATCCGCGCGGCCGTCAAAAACTTGATTTTCACTAAACAACTCGGGCGCGATAAAGTAAGAAAGATAAGTAGCCTCAGACTCATCAATTTTGGGTAAATAAGCAGCAATCCAGTGGTGGCAAAAGTCATCAATTCTGAGCTGGCCGTCTTCGACGATGAAAAGACTGGAAGGGTTAAGTACACCATGAATGATTCCAGCGAGATGGGCCTGGCGCAGGATCGTAGAAACCCGGATGAGAATATCAATCACTTTTGACAGGTGGAACGGATACTCTTCGTGTATATGAAGGCTCAATGACTTTGAATCGATCGGTTCTGAATCAATAAAATAGTGCCCATTTTCCTTGCCGAAGCTGTATACTTTACAAATATTTTTACTGTCTAATTTACCGGCAACACGCGCACCCTCTAAAAACTTTTCTGCACATTTATCGTCACTTAATTCTCCATTGAGTACTTTCAAAAATCTTCTGTTCTCATCTATAAGATTCAGAGCTTCATAAACCGTAAAACAAAACTTGCGGCAGATTTTCCGTATGACCTTATAGTTTTTCAGATTTAATCCGCTCAATGTATTTTTAACCTTTTATTTTAAAAATCCTGGTATGTTAGTATATATCGATAAAAAGTAACAAATCCTTAACTATAACGGTTATGATTTTAAGGCTAAGCCCGGAAGGCCGATAAAAAAAGAGCCGCCTTAAACTTCGAAGCGACTCTTTCATGGAAGGACCAGTGACAATTTAATTATCGGACAAACGAAATTGACCTTGCCATTTAGCTCGCACTTATTTTAAAATGTTGCAATTTAGTTGCATTTACTCTTTTTATTTGCTAAAGTAAGTCACCCGCCAAAAGTAAAGAAAATTCATACTACCCATCAAAGTAGGTCAATTATGGCAGAAGACCTCATTCTACAAATTGTTTTTTTCAGATATTCTGACGACACTTTTAAAATGAATAATAAGAAAGTTTCGATGGTCAAATAGCTTCCTGACGCAAGTAATTAACCGTCTCATCCTACCAACTAAAACGGAGGGAATCATGGATTTTCTAAACAAATTCTCGGGGATAGCTCACTGGCTGCCAAGGGTATGTTTGGCGGCTACTTTCCTGTATCACGGGGTCACAACATTGCCGGGGCAGAAATGATGGCTCAAATGATGGGAGTGCCTGTTGTTGCGGTTTATTTGCTGGTGCTTATGGAAGTGGGCGGCGCCTTGCTCATTCTTTGGGGTGGATTCGGTCCCTGATTGGGCCACCTGGTTTTCCGGTCTACTTTTTTCCGTGGTCATGCTTGGTGCACTTGTCATGGTGCACGGTAAGAATGGCTGGAACTCCATCAATATGGGCCCGGACATGCCGGGTCAAGGTATGGAATTTCAGCTGTTGATTCTTGCCACTGCCCTCTACTTTGCTTTTCAAGGCAACAGTGCCAACGCGGCTGCTTAGCTCAAAATAGTATCCAGTTTTTCAGTGTGGCAGGGCTCATGAATTGATCTCCTGTCACACGAATTTAAATTCACTTAGAAATGATATGAAAAATTCAAAGATTCTTGCGGAAACTGCTGCGTGGCTGATAACATTGTTCATGTTTTCGACTGTTGCATGTGTCTCTGAACCAAATGAAACCGAGGCCAGTCAGCAGCCCAAACCAGATGTTGAGCAGCGATTAAAAGAACTTGGCGTCGAGTTGCGGGAACCTTCTCCCCCGACTGCGAATTTCGTACGCGCCGTTCGAACGGGCAGCCTGGTTTTCCTGGCGGGTCACGGACCGAGCAAACCGGAAGGCGGATTGGTAACCGGAAAAGTTGGCGCCGACCTCAACCTGGATCAGGCAAAAGAAGCTGCGCGTCTTTCGGCCATCAGTTTACTTTCCTCTCTCAAAGCTGAAATCGGTGATTTGAACAAAGTTAAGCGCATTGTCAAAGTACACGGAATGGTCAATGCGGTTCCGGATTTTACCCAGCATTCTCAAGTTATGAACGGCTGCTCCGATTTTCTGGTCTCGGTTTTTGGGCAACGGGGTAAACATGCCCGCGCGGCTGTTGGCATGGGTTCATTGCCCAGAAACATGGCGGTCGAGATCGAGATGATTGTTGAAGTTGAGTAAGCTCCCCGCCAAAAATAAGAAACAAGAACGCACGCAAAGGCGCTAAAGCCTGTCCTGAGCTTGTCGAAGGGACGCAAAGTTCACGCTCAGAAAAAATAAAAAAAGCTTTGCGGATCCTTTGCTGCTCAGCGTCTTTTCGTGGAGATTTTTCCTCTCTCCGATCAGACCCTACTTTTTCCCTTGATTTTACAGAAATGAAAAAGTATTTTTAAACTGCTTTTTATTCGATTCAAACTTCTATTTACTTCTACTCAGTTCAGTAAGTCTTGAAAAATTTTTCCTGGAGGAAGCCATGAAAACACTTCTCAACATCAAGCATCTTTTCAGTTCGCTGATTCTCTCAGTTTTTTTCCTGCTACCACAAATTCAATTAGCTCAGGACAGCAAGGCATTTAAGAAAAATGCAATCGAAAAAGCTGAAGAACTGCAGCCTTTAATCAATGAAATCTCCAGCACGCTTTGGAATTACTCAGAGACAGCGCTTAAGGAAACTCGCTCAGCAAATTTCCTCATCAAAAAGCTCAGGACCGCCGGGTTCAAAATCGAAGAAGGAGTCGCGGAAATGCCTACTGCTTTTGTGGCGACTTACGGATCTGGAACCCCAGTCATTGGCATTCTCGCGGAATACGACGCCTTACCCGGAGTCGGTAATCAAGCGGTTCCGGAACGGCTGGCTCGCACAGATGGCGTCAAATCTGGACACGGTTGCGGTCACAATTTATTCGCTGCCGCCAGTGTCGGTGGGGCCATTGCCATCAAGAATGCCTTGGAAGAAAACGGAGTTCAGGGAACGCTCAAACTCTTCGGAACGCCCGCTGAAGAGACGGTGGTTGGAAAAGTTTACATGGCAAAAGCCGGCCTTTTCGACGGACTCGATGCGGTCATCGATTGGCATCCCTCCGATGAAAATAAAGTAAAAAATCAGCCGGGCCGGGCTATGAACAATTTTGAAGTTGAATTCTTCGGGCAAGCGGCTCATGCAGCCGCGGATCCCTGGAATGGTCGCAGCGCCCTCGATGCTGTCGAACTCATGAACTACGGCGTCAACCTCATGCGCGAGCATGTCAAACCCACCACCCGAATGCACTACGTGATACCGAATGGCGGTGAAGCGCCGAACGTGGTGCCGGAATACGCCAAGGTCTGGTACTACGTGCGTGACATCAATCGGGAGGAAGTGAAAAAATATTACAATCGTATTTTGAAAATCGCCAAAGGAGCCGCTTTAGCTACCGAGACCACACACAAAGTTCATTTGATAACCGGCGTTCATGAATATCTTCTCAATCGGCCGCTGCAGGAAGCGATGCAGAAAAACCTTGATTGGGTCGGTGCTCCTGAATTTACCGAAGAAGAGCAGAAATTTGCTCGCACACTGCAGCGAAATGTTGGGAAAGAGGAGACGGGTTTTAGTGCTAGGATCGAACCTCTGGAAGATCAACCCGGTGCACCGGAAGGGGGCTCAACCGATGTCGCTGAAGTGAGCTGGCTGGTGCCAACTGCAGGATTCCGCATCGCCACGGCAGCACAGGATGTTCCCTGGCACAGT
>SMXC01000332.1 GCA_004356825.1 Caldithrix sp. | reverse complement strand
TTGCATTTGATCTGATTAAAGTCAATTATAATTCCCTATCGACGACAACTATAATTCCCTATTTTCCATGGGGTGAATTGGGTTTGTTTTAACTTCCTTTCATTAAAATTAGATCCTTGATGAGGCTAGCCAAGGTCACAGCTTTCAGGGAATACCAGCAGAGTTTTGCCTTCGTATGGTAAAACAACTTCTCCTAAGTCTTCGGTTGTAACAGGAGGTTCATCCGGCAGGATATAAAGAACTCGCCATCCTTCTTCTGCAGCTTTATGCGAAACTTCTAGCACCGTACGTGTTTTGCCAACGCCACCTGCTCCTACAACTAATACACCTGGCTCATCCTCTGTTTGGCTTAAGCGGTTAAGGATCTGATCGGGATGACAAGGATCATCGGTTTTCGGTGCAACAAACTCCAATTTCGATTTATTGAGATACTCCTTAAACCCGGATAATCTAGATGTGTATATTTCTAAGCTGATAATATTTTCAAGATGTACTCCCATCCATTCATCGGTGAGTCGAGGAAGGTGGTTAAACCAATGCCTTAGATTGTCCCATTCAAGCACCCGTACATTTTGCAAGGATGACTTTTTATTTTTTGGTAATTCATCAAAGAATGATTGAATTTTGTTTTGCAGATCCATTCGTGTTTGAGTGTTGATCATAGAGCTAATGCAATAAACATAACTTTTGGCCTCTTTCCATGGCAAGAATAAATTGCTCCATCCTTGTGCCGCCTGTTTTTTTAGTTTCTGTGCTACATTTCTCCATCCATTTGCGATATTTTGTTCCACTTTACTCAGTCGATCATCATGGTCTTTGCATTCAACAATTATCGGAAATTCCAGACCTTGAAACGGCTCGACTAGATTAAATTCACCAGCAATATAGATGTCAATGCTGCCATCTTGGTTCTTTGTAGGTGACACGTGAACATGGTGTCCTCCCATTTCCTTCAGGGCATCACCAACAAGTTGCTGAAAAGCATCCTCTCGTTTCTCAAACTGCTGAGAACGAGGCCCGGTCAATGCTGTTAGATTGTAATGTTCTGGGAAAAGATTAAACATGGTCGTAAGGAATTTTGATAGGATTTGGAGTCTGTATCTAGGCAAATACTGCAATATCGCTATATAGAAGCTTGGGCCTTGAGTTTATGCAGCAAAGCAAAGTTGTTGTTTAATAATTAAGCATTAATAAACCCCCTTCCCCAAATGCGCCTTCAACTTCGGGGAATATCTCTTTTTATGAAACGCAGACTTACCGCAATCCCTGCCGATTCACATATTCATCCAGCAAGCGGCGGATCAGTTTCTGATACTGCGTTTTGTAATTACTTGCCTGGTCTTTGAAGAAATCCACGCTTCTTTTGCTCAGTGCAATTGTGATTTTCACCGTTTCTTCCTTTAATGCAAGTTCCTGCGGAGAAGGTAGAAAATCTTCAATAATTTTCACATCATCCATGGGCTCGTCAGTGTACTTCGTTTTGTTGTTCATAGATTTTCTTTCCCTTTCGCCAAAAGCCGGCTCCAAATATTCTAATGAAGTTTTTCTATAAGTAAAACGAACTGTCAAAATTCCTTCTGTCACTCTACCTATGCAATAATAGCGTTTTTCAGCCGTACTATGCTTTAGAGCCTCCAGAATAACACGATTCAAATCCGTAAAGGCGTGTTGAGCCAAATAAAAGGAAACCCCATGTTTTTCAATATTTTCCTGGTTCTTAGCTTTATCCCAGTCGAAACTCGTTTGTTTTGTCACTCTCAAAGCAACTCATTAATTTATAAAAAGCAATATATTTATATGGCAAAATATATTGCTCTAAATTACAATAGGGAAGTGTTAAACTAAATAGATTTTAGATGAGGGAAACTTTGCAAAGAATTTCAATAAACTCCCTTCCCCAAATATGCTTTCAACTTCGGCGAAATATCTCGTTTAATCAGCGCTGTGCGAATTTGCCATTTCTCTTTGTCGTCAAACTTTTTCAGGAATTTGATTTCCTTGCCTTCTTTCACGGCAATGGGGATGCCGTCCCGGTAGAGAATACGGTTGCTGAACAGCGCGGAGACCCGTTTTCCGGGTCCGAGGATGCCGGTTAAGTTCAGAGGATCGGCGGCGCTGATGGCAATGAGCTTCTCACTTTTCTGTTCTTTGCGCATGGAGCGCAGTTTGGTCACCGCTTCCGGCAGGGCGTACTGCTCACCCCAAACGCCATCCACAAACCGGCCGCCGCGGATTTCACCTCTCGCTTCCATGGTACGGTAAATGCGCACCAGGTCGCGCCAGGCCGGCGCCAGGTTTTCGCGGTCCGCGAGTTTGCGCACGACCACGCCATATCTTTTCAGCAGCACGCGGGCAATTTTTTGCAGGGTTTCCCGGTCGAGTTTATGCTCTTCTTCGAGTTCGCCATTGGGTTTCAGAAGTGACCAGCGCCCGGCTTGCTCCATTCTAAAATTTATGTGCCGCCGTCTGCGGCCCGTATTGCTGCGGTATTTAGCATCTACCAATAAAGCCCGCAAGCCGGTGTAGCTATCCGCTGTCAGCATGCCAACCGCGACTAACTCGGCAAGCGCCTCTTCAACTTGCGTTCTTAAAAGTTCGGTTTCGTTAACCAATTCTTCAAAAAACGAGGCGCCCTGCCGCCCCAATGCCGCCAAAACTTCCCGCGCCGGATACGATAATTTGGTTAACTGATCGCTGGCAACCGAACTCATCTGCTTCCATAAATCCAAATTGACGCGATTGACCAGGGTAATGGGGGTGGTTTTGATCGGACTGGGACTTTTCTTGCCGTTGGTTTCATAATGCTGCCGAAAGCGCCCCCAGACCGTGTTGCCGGAAAGGCAGAGCATATCCAGCCATACGTGATCGTATTCAGTAACCCTGGCGGGTAAAATAGCGCCTTCCCAGGACGCCGCCGGCGCTTCGAATCCTTCCAGTTGATTAAGGATTTCCTTGAGCGCGTCCGGGCCTTCGCGTTTGTCATCGGCATCCAGGCCGTGCCAGGAAAACAGAAAGCGCATAAAATCGGCGGAGGCAACCGGCTGGATTTCCTTGCGCAGTTTTTGCAGGGTGTAGCGATGGATGCGAGCGAGCAGCCGGCGTTCGCACCACTCAACGCCCTCGATACCCGGGGTGAACTGGCCGCGAAAAACAAACCCTTCGTTCTCGAGCGCGAGCAGAGCCTGGTCAATTTCGGCAACCGGTAATCGCATGGAGTCCGCGATTTCTTGTGCTTGCACGGGCCCAAGGGCCTCCAGCCGGGATCGGATAATTTCCACCAGAGCGTTCTCGCTGGAAGGCATTTGTTTTCGCAGACGCTCGGGTATGTGAAGCTCCGGTACAAATTTAGCGCCCTGAAAAACCTCTTGCACCTGGAGGCTGCGTTCAATCGATACCCACAATTCAACACCTGTCTGAGCCTTTAAAACCGCAGCGCGATTTTCTTCCACTAATTCATTGAAGAGAGCATTCCAACTTTCTTCACCATCCCCCTGAGTTCCTTCTGCTGCCGTTAAAAAACCGCAGAGAACAAGCGCATCGTGCAGCTCGTCAGCGCTTCTGACCTGCGGCCAGGCCTCGGATTTGACCCGTTCGATGGCCGCGATGTCCAGCTTGCCGAGGTCCTTTGCTTCAGCGGGATCGAGCCATCTGCGATTTTGCACCGCGTTGGTTCGGCGTTCTTCGAGCGGGGCATCATCCAAAAAGGCAAACGGACGGGCATTCAAAATTTCTTCAGCAAAAGGCGAGGGTTCCCGCAGGTCCATGGCAATGAGCTTGATCTTTCCGCTGTGGATGTCAGTCAGCAGCGCCTCCAGCTCCTCGATATCCATCGCTTCATAAAGGCAATCGTGAATGGTCTGGTTCACCAGCGGATGGTCCGGGATGTCCCGTTCACCGACAACATTTTCCAAACAAGCCAACTGATCCGGAAAAATGAGTGAAATCAGGTCCTCGGATTGCATACGTTGAATGGCGGGTGGTACTTTCTTACCGGCTCTTCGCCGCAGCACAGCAAACGCTCGCGAAGCATTCCAGCGCCAGCGGATTTCAAACATTGGTGCATCGAGAAGGGCCTGCACTAATACATTGCGAACGGTTTTGGGATTCAGGTAGTTGTAAACTTCGTCGAGAGGAAAACTGTGGGTGGCGCCCAAGGATAAGATGATTGAATCTTCGGTAGCGGCTGCCTGCAGCTCAAAATTAAATTTCCGACAGAAGCGCTTGCGCAAAGATAAGCCCCAGGCGCGGTTCAGTCGGCTGCCAAAGGGTGAATGAATAACCAGGTGCATGTCGCCGGCTTCATCGAAAAAGCGCTCCATGACCAGAGTTTTTTGAGACGGCATAATTCCAAAAGCGGCCTTTCCGGTAGCAAGGTAGGTTACGATTTGGTCAGCGGCTATCTCTGAGACGCCAACTTCATTAACCAGCCATTCGATCGCGTCGTTTTTCCAGCTTTCGTCGCGCGGCTCGCCTTCATTATCATCGAGGGGCTTAAGATCTTTCAAGTCGCCCAATCTTTTAGAAATTTCTTCTTTGAGGCGGGAGACTGCAAATGAGAGTTCGGCTGTCCGGCCCGGCGCCTCCCCAAGCCAGAACGGAATGGTCGGCACCAGACCGTTCGCATCTTCAACCCGGACTTTGCCATTTTCGACCCGCATAATCCGCCACGAATTATTCCCCAGTTGGAAGATATCTCCGGGCATGCTCTCAATGGCGAAATCTTCATTCAAGGTTCCGATAAAAGTGTTAGTCGGTTCGAGAATGACGTCAAAATCAAAATTGTCGGGAATGGCGCCGCCGGAAATCAGCGCGGTCAAGCGCGCGCCTTTACGGCCGCGCAGACGTTCGTTCACCATGTCGCGGTAAAGGTAGGCGCTCCGGCGCCCGTTGCGAGTGGCGAAACCGTTGGCCAGCATGGCTACGATTTCATCGAACTCGCTGCGGGTGAGGTCACGGTAAGGATATGCGTTGCGAAATAAGTTAAACAGTTCGTCTTCTTTATAATCCCGGTTCGCGACTTCGGCAACAATTTGCTGCGCCAAAATATCAAGCGGTTTTTCCGGCATAATAATTTTATCCAATTCTCCGCGCCGCACTGCATCCAGAATGGCTGCACACTCAACTAATTCGTCGCGGGTTAAGGGAAAGATGCGCCCTTTTGGGACGCCTTTTAAAGTGTGACCCGAACGTCCAACCCGCTGCAGAAAAGCTGCAATTGATTTTGACGATCCAATTTGGCAAACCAGATCCACGGAGCCGATATCGATGCCGAGCTCTAAAGAGGCCGTGGCGATCAATGCCCGCAGCGAACCTTCCTTCAAGCGCTGCTCGGCATCCAGGCGATGCTCTTTGGCCATGCTGCCGTGATGAGCGGTGATAAATTCTTCGCCCAATCGTTCGGTCAGGTTGTGGGCCATGCGTTCCGCCAGCCGCCGCGTGTTGACAAAGATCAGCGTCGTTTGATGTTGATGAATCAACTCTTCCAACCGCTCATAAATTTCGCCCCAGACCTCGTTGGGCATGACTGCCGAGAGCGGGGAACGCGGCACCTCGATCGCGATGTCCATTTCGCGCTTATGCCCGATGTTTATTACAGTGCAGTCGAGCTTGCCGTTCTCGGAATTATTGCCAATTAAAAAACGCGCCACCGTTTCTATCGGTTTTTGGGTTGCAGAAAGTCCAACGCGCACCAGTTTTTTCGGAGTCAAATTCTCCAATCTTTCCAAAGAAAGCGCTAAATGCGAGCCGCGTTTGTCGCGAACCAATGCATGAATTTCGTCGACAATGACTGTATGCACCGTCGACAGCATGCGGCGGCCGTTTTCGCTGGTAAGGAGCAGGTAGAGTGACTCGGGCGTGGTCACCAGAATATGCGGCGGGTTTTTCACCATCGCCGTTCTTTGAGAAGACGGCGTATCGCCGGTGCGAACCATGACTTTGATTTTGACTTCAGGCAGGTTTGATTTCCTGAGCTGTTCAATGATGCCTTTCAGCGGGAGTTGGAGGTTGCGTTCAATGTCGTTGCTCAACGCCTTAAGCGGGGAGACATAGACGATCTGGGTTTCTTCAGGTAAGTCGGCTTTTAGCCCCTGGCGAACCAAATCATCTATGGTTGCCAAAAAAGCGGCCAGCGTTTTTCCGGAACCCGTCGGCGCCGCGATCAGGGTGTTGCGGTGTTTTTTGATCTCCGGCCAGGCTTTGGTTTGGATTTCAGTAGGTTCTTCAAAGGTCTGCTGAAACCAGTTT